>JAICXZ010000235.1 GCA_025934475.1 Mucilaginibacter sp.
TCATCGGTTTTTCTTTCAAATTGCACCATTTGGGTGGAGGGTATAACCGACAGAATATACTTGAGGAAATATATTGACCTTTTTCAAAGAGACTCTGATATTCAATTCAAAGAAGATATTCACTATACGTTTGTAGAATATGGCGGGAATAATATTACTCATTGGTCTTTTTTAAATTCTGAAGATTCTGACCATCCTAACATTCAGGTTGAGCGTTTATGCGGCAAATCCTTTTTGATCGCAGACAACGACGGAATTAATCAAAATCCTAACAGCAAGAAAGCACGAAGGAATCTTGAATTACAGCAGCGGCTTAAGGACAGATACTATGGCCTCAATAGCAGAGAAATTGAAAATACATTAGCTTTACCAATAATAAAATCTGTGCTTATCGATTATGCCGGATCGAATGCATCGAATTTAAATTTTAAAAGAGCTTTCGATGAAAAAAATCTCAAAACTCAACCTTTGGGCAAATTCATCGAGTCATCAGTTGAAGGTTTATATAAAAAATTTGCTGCCGAATCTGGCACACTAAAGGATAAATTGAATTTTGCTAAGAAAGCAGTTGGCAAACTAAAAAGGATTGAAGATTTGTCTCAAGAAGCGATCTTGCTAACCGAGAAAATCTACAATTTTATTAAAGAAAACAACTTCAATTAACCGACAGGCGTTGGTAGCAATCGGCATATTCTAAGATCTTTTAATATTATTAAGCCGGTCTCAGGCAAACGCGCCGTCGATTCCAATGCATAACGGCAGAGCCGGAGCCACAGACGGCGTCTATTGCCCCTAGGCCTTTAACGGATAGTCTGACCCGAGCATAGCTAGGGACACCCCCATTAAACAAAATTACGGTCCATTGACTGGCACAGTTCGGAGATTGCTTCGTTCCTCGCAATGACGTGTTTTTTATGCCATCCTACAATCCTCAAATCCTAAGAATCTTAGTCGACAATAAAGGGACGCCTCCCCAGGCGTCCCTTCTTGAAATTTAATTTAACCTCATCCCCCAACGGGGAAAAGTTCTTTTTGAGTTTATTGATCGCTTTGATTATTCTCTCCTTCTAAAGCTACAATTTTATACGCTTTTTTCCCATTATTATCTCTAAATTCCTGGTAATAGATACCGTCGTCGGATACATAATAGCGATTGCCGTTGAGCTTCACTTTTTTGGCGCCGGCAGGCAGCTCATAGGTCACGTCGCCAACATGCGGAGTTACTGTGTTGGCGCCTGATCCATTTGTATTCAAAACACCGTCTTTACCAACAACCTCGTAAGCCGTGGTGCCATCGTCTTTAGTGATCGCCTGATAATACACACCGTTCATTTCGTAATACTGTTGCCCGTCGATAACGATAGATTGCGCTTTTGACGGCAATTTATCTACAGATGCCCCAACTGGCGGTTCAACAACAGTATATTGGTCGTTGTCATAATTATAGAACAAGCCATCACTGTAATAAAAATAGGAATCGCCCCACCAGAACGGATAGTAACCCCACGGCAAAAATCCGCAGCTAAAACCTATCCAGGGGTAGTAAAGTGACCCATAATAACCGTGCGAATAAAAATAACCTCCGTGATTTCCCCATCCATAAGGACGTGCATAAACACCACCGCCTGCATAGCTATGGCGGTAAGCGCCTTGAACATAACCGCGGGTCGCCAATGCACGTGATCCGGGAGTTGCAGTTACCGACCGCACATACCCACGTGGCGCAATGCCTACCGCCCCGGCCCGGACGCCAACAGATGGCCGACTAGAAAAATTGCCACCGGCTCTTGGAGCAAAAGAGGAACGTGGGGTAGAAAAACCACCACTTCGGGGCGCTGAATAGCTACCGCCTCGCGGAGCCGACATGCCACTGCTCGCATGGCCGCCTCCTGAGAAGCCTCCTCCTCCACCGCCGTGGAAGCCGCCTCCTCCTCCACCGCCACCTCCTGAGTGGCCGCCGCGCTGTGCCATAGAAGGTACTGCCATAAAAATGCACAATGCTGCGGTAAAGCCTGCCTGTGCCAAATATTTATATATCAATTTCATTGTTTTAATAATTATACGTCAAACTTTTAAAAATGGTGGCCGAACGCGCACCAAACAGGATAGAAATCGGAAGAAACTTCCGGCGGCGGATTGGTCAAATCCTTAGTGAGCGATATTGCAGGTAAGTATGCCGGTGCAAAACGGCATAGGCAGCCAGGTTGCCCCGGGCTTCAAACCGGTATAATATAAGTGCCGTTGCGGCAATAAATAAGGTAAGGATAGCAGCACCAGCAAAACCAAGACTGGACAACAGTTCCTTCTTGCTTTCCGGCGTCGAATAAAACAATTTTTGTACCCGCGCATGGTGGCCGGAGGTACTTAAAACTGTTTTTGTTTTGGTTACCCAATGGTAAACGGGATAATAGTATCCGCTGCGCAGTAAAGAATTGTAGTTGGGCAAAAGGCGCATATAGGTTAATGCCAGCAAAAGGTATATCACCGAAAATGATATAATCCCAATTCTTTTTATGCCACTGATGCGCGTTTCCACCTTAATCTTATTGCAATTATAAATATACGAAATTTTATGCCAAAAAACTTAGTTTTCTGCGATTTCTGACGGATGTGTCGGCAAAATTTACGTTACGCGGGCAAATGGCATTATAATTTGACACTTACAACAGCTTTGGCACTTTAATCGCTATACGCCTTGCGCCAACCGCCTCACGCGCTACCACACCCAATTCCCGTTCAAAATACCTATTTTTCAAAACTTTTTCGCTTTCGGCTGTTACTACGTTGAGTTTGCCAATGATAAAATACGTACTACTATCTCTGTTTATTGTTCTTTGCTCATTTACTGCATCAGCGCAACAATTCCTCCTTACCGGAAGAGTGACCGACGCCAATGGCAAACAGATAGGTTTTGCAGCAGTATATATCAAAAATTCCACTTATGGCACCAACGCCAACGAACAAGGTGTTTATCAGCTAAAGCTGGATCCGGGCAGCTACAACATCGTATATCGCTTTGTAGGCTACAAGGAAATGACCGAAAAGGTCACCATCAGCGATCGGAATGTAGTGCATAATGTCGCAATGACAGACGAAACCTATGTACTAAGAAAGTTTTCCATCATCAAGGGGCAACCAGTCGACTCTGCCGTGGGTATGGTGCAAAAGGCCATTGCCAGGCGACAGTATTATATTCACCAGGTTAATTCTTATTCGTGCCTTGCTTATATTAAGGGTGTGCAAAAACTGGTTAGCGCTCCCAAATCATTGATGAACCCGAATGTGGCCAATGCGCTCAGCATTGACAGCACCGGCAAGGGCATTCTGTACCAGACGGAATCGGTATCCAATTTCAGCTTTAAACAACCACACAAGTTTAAAGAGGCGATGGTCAGTTCGATCAGCGCGGGCCAAAACGCGGCTTTCAGTTACAATAAGGCATCGGACCTATCGGCCAATTTTTACGAGGATATTTTGATGGTGCCGGGGTTAAGTAGTCATGGTTTTATCTCCCCTCTCGCGGGTAATGCCCTGCACTACTACGATTATTTTTTAGTGGGATCGAAAATCGAAAACGGCATCATAGTACATAAGATATACGTTTCGCCCAAACGACCGCACGAACCGGTTTATACCGGCTACATCTACCTGGTTGATGGAGATTGGCGCATTTATAGCGTCGACCTGATGCTGACCAATAAGGCCAATAAGCTGAACCTGATAGACACGCTGCGCATCAGCCAGGAATATGTACCTATCCGGGATAGTGCGTGGGAGCCGCTATCTATCCAATATAAGTTTAACGGTAATGTGCTGGGTTTCAAGTTCGAAGGGTATTACCTGGGCATCTACAACAACTATAAACTTGACCCGCCGTTCCCTGAGCATTTCTTCAACGGAGAACGTATGCGAATTGACACGAACGCCAAGAGCCAGGACCTTTCGCTCTGGCAGGATATTCGCCCCGTGCCCCTTACTGCACAGGAAAATAAGGATTATGCCAACAAAGCCGAGTTAGCTACGCTAAAGAAAGCCATGCAAAACTTTGATGAAGAGCAGGGCCGCCGAAATCATTTCAATATTTTACCATATATCCCTTTTGGCTATAAAACCGTGTACAAAAAAGGGAAGGACTCGGTTTATTATTTCCCGTTTCTGCAAACCGTATTTTATAATACAGTAGAAGGTGGCGGCCTTAACCTTAAGCTCACTTATATACACTCACTGGATACGCTGCGTTTCTTCAACGTAACGCCCAATTTGCGCTATGGTTTTGCCGATAAGCTGCTTAGCGCCAATGTACGGTCTGAATACAATTATGATCCATATAACCAGGGTAAATTTCTGTTCGGTTTTGGCAGCGATATACTTGATCTGAATAACGTGGGCACACGCTCCGTCTACTTTAATACACTGAGTACGTTACTTGGGGGTGATAACTACGTAAAATACTATCGTTCGGAGTTTATCAATGGAGGCTTTCAGCGCGAGATAAAAAACGGTCTGCTTCTTAAAGCAGATATCTCTTATGCTCAGCGCACCCAGCTTTATAATAACTCAGGGTACTCATTTGCGAGCAAGCACCTTACTTCCAACAATCCATTGGCACCAGATACAGTTCCGACCAATGACCGGTCGTTCCTGTTCCCCAAAAACCAGGCGCTTACATTAACCGCTTCATTGACCTATACCTTCGACCAGGAATATATTACACGACCAACAGGAAGACAATTTCTAACATCGCCATATCCGCAGATCAAGCTCACCTATCGAAAAGGTATCAGCGGACTATTAGGTTCAGATGTCGACTATGATTTTGCTTCTCTCGAACTCTACCAGGAACATCTGAATAATGGATTGGTGGGCTTTTCGTCATTTAAACTGGAAGGCGGCGATTTCTTTAATCACAACTGGTTGTATTTTATGGACTACAACCACTTTCTTGGCAACGTCGGTACTACCTTTGATCCAACACCGGGAAGTTTCCATTTTTTGCCGTTCTACACCTACAGCACCAACGGCCCTTATTTCGAGGGGCATTTCGAACATAATTTCTCCGGATACTTCTTCGGCCGCGTGCCATTATTAAGAGCGCTTAAACTAGACGAAATCATAGGTGTGAATTTTCTTACCACTAACGCCACGCGAAATTATTCGGAGTTTTACGTTGGGGTGCAACGGTTAATTTTCCGTGTTGATTACGGCGTTTCGTATGCAGGTAGCCGGAAGTATTTGCAGGGGTTCAGGATATTCTATGGAATCAAGTAGTCTGAACCATGATTTAACGGATTCAAGGATGACCATGATGCATGCTCACATCGGGAAAGCTGTCCTTAATCAACTAATCACAAATCTCTAATCACAAATCACTATCTTTGCCCCCGCATTAAACGCCGTTTGCACCGGTATCAATGTTTTATGGCAAAATATAATACACTACTCTATTATTGTTATTCGACAATAAATGATGCGGAGCAATTTGCAGCTGATCATCTTAAATTCTGTAAATCGCTGGGTTTGGTTGGACGTATCATCGTGGCTGATGAGGGTTTGAACGGTACCGTTTCAGGACCTGCGGACGCCTGCAAAGCCTATATGGACGCGGTTCATGCCGATGAGCGTTTTAAGCATACAGATTTTAAGATCGACGAGGTTGATGAACTTTCGTTCGTTAAAATGCATGTGCGGTATAAGGCTGAGATTGTACACTCCGGCCTGCGCGATCAGAAGATGATCAACCCGCAGGTAAAAACCGGCAAGCACCTGGAGCCTAAGGATTTTTTGGCAA
>JAICXZ010000380.1 GCA_025934475.1 Mucilaginibacter sp.
AAAGTTTTGCCTTTATACACCAGGTTTTGCTTAGGCTGCCCCAGGCGGCCGGATGAGCCCGCGGCAAGTATGATGATTCCTGTCATTGATTTTTCCGCAGCAAGTTATTATAAATAGTAAAAAGTGGCACGATAACATAAAAAGTACATTATAAAAACAAATGGCTAATTTGTAATATTTAACTTTACATGTAATATTTGGCGCCTAAATCAGGGTTGTACCCGATAGTTTTATAAGGAGACTTTTTTGTTAACGGATAATCACGGAAGAAAAATTAATTACCTGCGGCTTGCGGTTACCGACCGCTGCAACCTGCGGTGTTTTTATTGCATGCCCGAAGAAGGCCTGAACTGGCTTTCGCGCAGCGAACTAATGAGCTATGAAGAGATGCTCAGGATTTGTTCGGTACTCGTGAAGATGGGCGTCGATAAGATACGCATAACCGGCGGCGAGCCTTTCGTACGCAAGGATATCATGTCGTTTTTGTCGGAGTTGTCCCGTATTAATGGATTGGACGAACTAACGATAACCACCAATGGAGTTTTGACAGCGCCGCATGTAAGCGAGCTAAAGCGAATTGGTGTAAGATCGGTAAATCTGAGCCTCGATACATTGGATGCCGGCCGTTTCTTCGCTATTACTGCACGCGACGAATTTGCGGCCGTGATGAACACCCTTGATGAATTGCTGAAATACGACATAGACGTTAAGATCAATGCGGTTGTGATGGATGGCAAAAATATAGAAGATATTGTTCCGCTGGTGCAAATGACGCGGGATTTGCCGGTAAGCGTTCGGTTTATCGAAGAAATGCCTTTTAATGGCGACGGGCACATTTACAGCGGATTGAAGTGGGATTATACACGAATTTTGGAGGAAATAAAGACGCATTTTCCAGGCTTGCGTAAGACCGAAGACGCGCCGTTCTCCACGTCTTATAACTATCATATTCCGGATCATCGCGGTGGCGTCGGTATTATAGCGGCCTATTCACGCACATTTTGCGGAACCTGCAACCGCATCCGGATTACGCCTGTCGGCGAGTTGAAGACCTGTTTATATGATGGCGGCGGTATTAATGTAAAAGAATTAATGCGTGGGGGCTTAGCAAGCGAAGATTTGCAAAATAATATTATAAACGCGCTCCATCATCGTGCGAAGGACGGCTGGGAAGCGGAGCGGGGGCGCAGTGTTAAGGACGGAGTACATGAATCGATGGCGACAATTGGTGGATGACAAGAAACATTAGCTATGATAACCGTTGAAGAAGCTGAAAGCATTATACTTGGCCAGGCGACGGATTACGGCGCTGAGATCGTACCGTTTGAGTTGGCCCTCGGCAGGGTTTTGGCCGAAAATATTAAGGCCGACCGGGATTTGCCACCGTTTGACCGGGTGGTGATGGATGGCGTGGCCCTTAATTTTTCAGCCATTGAAAATGGGTTGAGTACTTTCAGGGTAAAAGCCATACAGGCTGCCGGCGATGAGCCGATAGAAATTGATGACCACGCCGAATGCATCGAAATTATGACCGGCGCCATGCTTCCCGGGTCAGCTGATACCGTTGTGAGGTATGAAGATTTGGAAATGCGTGCCGGCCTGGCAACGCTTACAACCAATGCCATCCGGCGCGGACAAAATGTGCACTATAAAGGTAAAGATAAAAAGCAGGATGACCTGGTAGCCCAAACCGGGGAGCTAGTAACACCGGCTATTATCGGACTTGTTGCTTCGGTTGGCGAAAGTGAGTTGAGGGTAAAAAAGCTGCCGCGCGTGGTTGTGCTTTCATCCGGAAATGAATTAGTTGATGTAGATCAGGCGCCCGGCCCGTTCCAGATACGAAAATCAAATAATTATACTATTGAGGCGGTTTTGAAGAATCATGGCCTGCAGGCCGATTTGTTTCACTTGCCTGATGAGGAATCATCGATTAGTGAACGCCTGGCGTTTTGCCTTGAGAACTATGATGTATTGTTGCTTAGTGGTGGCATATCCATGGGTAAATTCGATTTTATTCCCAAAGCGTTAAACATACTGCAAGTAAGGCAGCTCGTACATAAAGTGCAGCAACGGCCGGGTAAGCCGTTTTGGTTTGGCCGGCATGATAACGGGCAATTGGTATTCGCCTTCCCGGGTAATCCGGTGGCTACATTTATGTGCCTGCACCGGTATTTTCTGCCCTGGCTGGAGGCATCGGTGGGCGCAAAGCCAAAACCGCCAAAAAAAGCTGTATTAGACAGGAGAGTGAGTTTTCAGCCCGCGTTGAAATATTTTATGCAAGTGAAATTGTTTTATAATGAATTTTGCCAGTTGATGGCCTCGCCGGTGGAAGGAAACGGTTCGGGTGATTTTGCTAACTTAGCCGATACAGACGCCTTTATGGAACTACCCCTGGAGCGTAACGAGTTTAAAAGGGGAGAGGTGTTCCCGATCTGGGAGTTTTAATACGTTAAGGAAATATGTTAACGCACATTAAGGATACCGGCGACCCCGCGATGGTGGATGTGAGTGAAAAACTGGTTACGCGCCGCACAGCTACGGCGCGAAGCACCGTATCGTTACCATTGGAGGTCCTTGAACATTTGGTTGACGGTGATCTGCAATCAAAAAAAGGCCCGGTTTTTCAAACAGCCATTATCGCCGGCATTATGGCGGCAAAAAAAACAGGCGAATTAATTCCGCTTTGTCATCCGCTTGGCCTGGATAACTGCGACATCCAAATCAGCATCAATAAACAAAATGAGGTAGTGATTGATTGTACAGCGACTATTACTGCTAAAACCGGCGTAGAGATGGAGGCTTTGGTGGGGGCATCGCTGGCTGCCTTAACTATTTATGATATGTGTAAAGCGATGAGCCACGACATCATCATTAAAGAAACCAAACTAATGGCTAAAACAGGAGGTAAACGTGATTTCAGACGGAATGAATAAAAGCCATAAAAAGCACGCCAGTCTGAAACGGCCACCCTTTGGCAATTTTGGCCGGAATGAGTGGGCGCTTGTGGGCGCACCTTGTATTACCATTAAACTATTGTCTGACAGGATAATTAAGGCGCTTTGTGCCGATTATAAGATTGCCTATGTAGATACGGTGCATAACGATGAGGTGACCGTGCTGCCAGGCAGGCTGGAAAACGGAGCGTGGCTGGATTACTCCGATGAATTGGGCTATAAACGCTTAAACCATAAAGCCGGTTTCAACACCTTTAAACTGCGCGAAACCTTTAATCAGTCTGATTTTGTTTTGGTCAACGGCAACCATCACCAGGCCAAAGCGCAGGTAGTTATCATCCAGGAAAGTAAAAAGTCATCGTTGCAAAAGCGCATTGAACAATTGACGGATGTAGCTTTATTCTTGTTGGCTGAAGGTTCAGTGGAGATTTTTGATTTTGTAAAAGAAGCTATTCCCAACTGGCAAGCTGTCCCTACGCTTAGTTTGGAAGATGCCGGAGCTATTATAGATTTTTTTAGGTCGAAAATTCAGCAGGCCAAACCTAAACTAAATGGTTTGGTGCTTGCCGGCGGCAAAAGCGAGCGGATGGGCTTTGATAAAGCGGCCATCAACTGGCATGGCCGCGAGCAGCATTACCACATGACCGATTTGTTGAATCAATATTGCAATGAGGTTCATATTTCCTGCCGTGCAGAGCAGCAAATTGACGCCGGTTATAACCGTCTCACTGATACCTTTACCGGTTTGGGCCCATACGGTGGCATGTTGTCCGCGTTTCGTGAGCAGCCTGATGCAGCCTGGCTGGTGGTGGCTTGCGATTTGCCATTACTGAGCGAAAGAACATTAAACAACCTGGTTAAAAATAGGAATGTTTCTTCCGTCGCTACCACTTATAAAAGCCCTTTCGATAACTTCCCTGAGCCGCTGATCACCATTTGGGAACCCAAAAGCTACCCGGTGCTGCTTTCGTTTTTATCACAGGGGTATTCCTGCCCGAGAAAAGTTTTGATCAACACTGATGTTAAGGTACTTGACCCGCCATATCCGGATGAACTAACCAACGTGAACACGCCGGAGGACCTGGAAAAAGTAAAAGCGGTACTAAACGCAAAAGCCATTGCGAAATGACAGATGATTTATTGCGATACAGTTGTCAGATGGCCTTGCCGGGATTTTCAGAACAAGGACAGCGACTGCTGCGGGATGCAAAAGTACTGATCATCGGTGCTGGCGGTTTGGGCTGCCCGGCGGCACAATATCTTGCCGCAGCAGGAGTGGGAACGATAGGTATTTGCGATTTTGACACGGTTTCCGTCGGCAATCTCCACCGCCAGATACTTTATACGCCCGCTGATATCGGCAGAAAAAAGGCCATCGTCGCGATTGAAAAACTATCACAGCAAAGCCCATATATAAATCTCATTTCCATTGATTTATATATCGATTTGGAAAATGTACTTGAACTTATTGAAGCCTACGACCTGGTGCTGGATTGCACCGACAATTTCGACACCCGGTATTTGGTTAACGATGCCTGCGTGC
>JAICXZ010000843.1 GCA_025934475.1 Mucilaginibacter sp.
GCATCGAATCGCTGGAGACCGACCTGGGAGAATACATTGTGCAGCTGCTGGGGCAAAAACCTTATCATATTGTTACGCCCGCTATGCACCTTTCAAAAGAAGATATCGCCAAATTATTTAACGAGCGTTTTGGAACACCGATCGATGCAACGCCCGAGCAGCTTACCCAAAAAGCGCGGGAATTGCTCCGCGAAAAATATATTCGGGCAGACGCTGGCATCACAGGCGCAAATTTTATTATAGCCGATACCGGCAGCATAGCGATAAGCGAGAATGAAGGCAACGCGCGTTTGAGTACCTCGTTTCCGAAGATACATATAGCTGTTGTTGGGATCGAAAAACTCATCCCCTCACTGACCGACCTCGACCTTTTTTGGCCGATGCTGGCTACTCATGGCACCGGGCAAAATTTAACCGTTTACAATACCATTTTAAGCGGCCCGCGAAGAGAGAATGAAACTGATGGCCCCGAAGAAATGTACGTGGTGCTGCTGGATAACGGCCGTACTAACCTGCTGGCTCAAAAAGACCAGCGGCAGGCATTATATTGCATCCGCTGCGGCGCTTGCTTAAACGCGTGCCCGGTTTATAAAAATATCGGCGGTCATACCTATGAAACGACTTATAGCGGGCCTATCGGCTCCATCATCACCCCGCACATGGCCGGAATGGATGAATACAAGCATTTAAGCTATGCCTCCAGCCTTTGCGGAAAGTGTACGGAAGTTTGCCCGGTAAAAATAGAGATCCATAAAATGTTGCTGCTAAACCGCCGCGATGCGGTTAAAGAAGGCCTGGTTACCACAAAAGAAAAATGGGGCTGGGCGCTTTGGAAAAAAGGCATGCTGACCCGCAGGATGATGGATTTTTTTAAAGGCAAAACCAAAAATTTTATGCTGCGCAAGTTCTTCAAAAAATCGTGGGGGCATTACCGGGACATGCCAAACGTTGCTGAGAAATCATTCAGCCAGGCGTGGAAGGAACGGGAAGGGAATTAAGAGGTCAGATGTCCGAGATCGGACGTCAGAAACTGTTCTAATTCGAAATTCAATATCCGAAATCCGAAATTTTTTAATGCACATTCCCAAATCCAAACTGTTTATAGCTGTTTGGCAGCTCATCCGAACTGCTAAAAGGGAAAGTAAAGGATGCCCACCAGCCCTGGAAATCGGCATCTTTATCGTTTGTGGCTTCAATATGCACGCTGCGCAGCATGTACACACCCTCGCGGCTCATGGTAAAAGTGAGTTCGCCTTTTGCATCCGCAATTAATTTTTGCGTGTAAACGTTGCCGCTGAGCGCCTTGATATAAAGCATTACAATAGCACCCTTCGCCGGTTTACCGTCGAACCTGATCTGCGCGCTCATATCCTCCCCATACTTCTTTTTGTAAGGATTATCTTTCAATATGATCTCATATTTTTCGTCCAGCACCTTTTCGTATTCATTGCCGTCGTGGTCGTCAACCGAAACCAGGGTCTTCAGGTACCGGGTAAACTTTTCCTTGATCCTGAACTGGCTTCCGCTTTTAACTTTTTCGCTAAGCTTATCCA
>JAICXZ010000232.1 GCA_025934475.1 Mucilaginibacter sp.
CACATCACGCACGCCCTGCTTATATTTATCGAAGGGCAGCGTAATAGGCAACGGGGCCGATTGATTCATCTTTCCCTGCATCTGGTGAATGTACCAATCGCCGCTAAACAAGCTCAAACAAACAATGCGTACATCGGGCCGGATACCCTCAACTTCCTGGTCGTACCATAACGAATAGGTGTCGTTATCGCCATTGGTAAACAAAATAGCATTTTTTGGACATGATATCAGGAAATTATACGCCATGTCATGCGGCGTCATTTTAGTCGACCGGTCGTGCCCTTGCCACTCTTTGCACGCTAATAACACCGGCACAGCCATGCATATTGCAATAGAGCCAATGGCTGCCATGCGCGCGTTTAGCCTTCTGCGGACTATTTCAGCCAGCCCGATCACGCCGATACCCATCCAAATAGCAAAGGCATAAAAGGAGCCCACGTACGAGTAATCCCGCTCGCGTGGCTGAACAGAGTTTTGATTAACGTATAATACGATAGCAATGCCTGTAAAAAAGAAAAGCAGTGTGATAATGAATGCATCCCGTTTCCGGCGCCTGAAATGGCAGACGGCGCCAAGCAAGCCAAGAATTAGCGGAATTGCATATAACGGCGCATAAGACACGTTGTTTAATACGGACCGTGGCAAATGTTTGCCCCCGTCGAAAATACCGCTCGTCCAGTTACCGTTTATGTCCGCCATGCTCGTTTGTCCGTCCATATCGTTGTACCTTCCTACGAAATTCCATATAAAATAACGGCCGTACATTTGGTATATCTGCCAGCTGAACAGCCATTTTAAATTATCGGAAAACGTTGGCGCCTGCCCGTCGGCCAGCTGCAGCCATTGCTTATAAAATTGAACGTTTTGCGCATAATAAGGATCTGATTCGGTGCTCCACATCCGTGGCAGCAGAGTGGTGTGATCATATACGTAATCCAGCCTTTTGCCAGCCTTTTCATACTGGGTTTTACCTTTTTGGTAGATCGTGCCGGCATCCTTCTCGTCAATAATTTTCGCGTCGAAATACGGGCCCGAAAGCAACGGCGTTTCGCCGTATTGAATACGATTTAAATAACCGTATAAAGTAAAAGCATTGTCGGGGTGCGAGTTATTCAGGTCAGTGCCCGCCGCAGCGCGAATGGGAATATAAACAAAAGACCCATATCCGAAATAAATAAATGCCAGGCATAAGAATGCGAGATTTAACATGGGTTTTTGATGGCGGGTGCTATACCATACCCCGAAAGCCAGGCCTGCTATCAGCACCAAAAAAAATGCAAAGGCGCCGCTGCCAAAACCCATCCCCAGTGAGTTCACAAAGAAAAAATCAGACCAGGCGGCAAAGTATATCGTATATCCCCTGATGCCAAACTGAACGATAGCAAGAATAGCCATACCAAGAAAAAATGCAGCTATACCGCTTTTGAGCTTTATTTTTTTTGCCCGGCGGAAATAATAGACCATTGCCATAGCCGGGATAGTTAGTAAATTAAGCAAATGTATGCCAATGGAAAGGCCGATCATATACGCAATAAATACAATCCACTTATCGGCGTCAGGCTCGTCTGCATGGGCTTCCCACTTTAATATCGCCCAGAAAACGATAGCCGTGCATAATGATGAAACTGCAAATACGATAGTTTCAACGGCCGAGAACCAGAATGTATCCGTAAAGGCAAATGCCAGGGCACCTACAAGGCCGGCGCCCATAATTAAAATAAGGTTGGAATATCCTGCCTTCTCAACCGCGCCATTTACTAATTTTTTAGCAAGAGCTGTTATCGTCCAAAAAAGAAACATGATGGTTGCGCCGCTGGCTAATGCCGACATCATATTAGTAAAGTACGGCACTCTGGTGTTATCGCCCATTGAAAGCAGCGAAAATGCCTTGCCAAGCATAGCAAACAGCGGGTACCCCGGCTGATGCGATACCTGCAGCCGGTAGGCGCAGGCAATAAATTCGCCGCAATCCCAAAAGCTTACCGAGGGCTCTAAGGTTAAAATATACGTTGTTGAGGCGATGACAAAGCAAAGCCAGCCCAATAGGTTATTGATTTTTTTGTATTGCATGAGATAGGGGGTAAGGTTTTTTCAAACGTTTTTACTAAATTCTCATACAATTTCTATGTAATTCTTCAAAGTAGGTTAATATTTAACACCTCTTAACATACTTTAACAAAAATGCCTCCGCCAGATTGACGCCTTACCAGAAAGATATACCCCGGCTCGTTTCACCATGCACTGGTGTTGATCAGGCGGTGAGTTCATTATAAGAATTAACTTTTTAAAAGCGAATTGTTATCAGCAGAGAAACTTATTAGTCCTCTCAGGTGGCTTTAATGGCGGGAATGGTAAATTTAAAGGTGGTCCCGGAGCCCACCTCGCTTTCAACATCTATCGTTCCACCATGCTGGGCAACAAAATCGTTCACCAGTATAAGGCCCAGGCCGGTGCCCATTTCGTTATTTGTGCCGGTTACAGATGAATTATTATCCTTGTTAAATAATTTGTTCATAATGTCTTCGGTCATGCCAACGCCCGAATCTTCTACAAATACACGTATCATTTTCCCTTCAGGCTTGGCATTTATAATAACAGAGCCGCCCTCGGATGTATATTTAATGGCGTTGGTTACCAGGTTTTGTACGATCGATCTCAGCATTAAGGAGTCGGCCTTCACGAAAATGTTTTTTGGCGTTTTATTTTCCAGCCTGATCTTCTTTTGCGTCGCATTAGGTTTTAAAAGCTCCAATGACACATCGATACCTTCAGCCAGTCGCAGCTTTTCAGGATTGAAGTTTGTTTTTTCACTTTGCTTTTTGGCCCAGTCAATTACTTCGTTAAGCTGGTCGAGGAGTTTGTTGGAAGTACGGTGAATTATTTGCGCCAATTGTTTAACCTTGGCCGGATCTAATTTTTCCGGATCATCGCTTAATTTCGCCGATGACGCCAAAAGCGCTGTTAGCGGGTTACGCAGGTCATGTGATATAACAGAAAGGAATTTGTCCTTCGATAAATTGAGCGCTTTCAGCTCATGGTTCAGGGTCTCCAGTTCGGAGGTGCGTTCAGATACCCGGTTTTCCAGTTCCCGGTTTAAAAGCATCAGGTCGTTATTGATCGCCTTTACTTTTTCTTCCTGCTGCCTTAAAAGCTGGTTTTTCTTATGTAATTCCGCAAATACAGCAACCTTCGACCTCAGCATTTCGGGGTTAAATGGTTTTCGTATAAAATCTACCGCGCCGGCCTGGTAGCCTTTAAACATGGCCGCCTCTTCATAATCATGCGCAGTAATAAAAATTATGGGGATTTGCTTTAGTTTGTCGCGCTGATAAATAAGTTCGGCAGTATCATAGCCATCCATGGTAGGCATCTTGACATCGAGCAGGATCAATGAAAAATCTTCCTCGTGTAAGAGTATTCTTAGTGCCTCGCGTCCGGAAGTTGCTTTTGAGAAGACGTAATCGGCCCGCTCCAAAGCTACCTCCATCGACATCAAATTATTTTCATTATCGTCTACTAACAGGATTTTTATTTCCGTTTCGGATTCCTTCGTTTTCGTTGCTTTGTTCATGGATTCGTATGCAAACGTGCCGCGCCCCGGCTAATATACCTGATAGGTTGATATAGTAACGGGCGCAACACGTTTTAGTTTGATTTATTTAATAAGCCAAACTTTCATTAATGCTAATAATTGGTCGGTCTTAACCGGCTTTGTGATATAATCGGAAGCGCCAGAAGCAATACATTTCTGCCTGTCGCCTATCATCGCTTTTGCGGTTACCGCGATTATTGGCAGCGATTTATGCCTCGGCTCTTTGCGGATGATCTGGATGGTTTCGTAACCGTCCATTTCAGGCATCATGATGTCCATCAGCACGATATCTATCTTTTTGTCGTTGTTCAGTATTTCCAGCGCCTCCCGGCCGCTCTCGGCAGTGATCACTTCGATATTCGACCGTTCGAAAACCGCGGTTAACGCAAATAAATTCCGCACGTCGTCATCAACCACCAGCACCCTTTTCGAATCGAGTACGTCAACCGGCGGCCTGATGGCGTCTATCATCTTCAGCTTGCTTTCGCTCACCAGTTTTTTGTTTACGTGCAGCAATACCAGGATTTCCTCGAGCAGCTGAAGATGCGAAGAAGGCGTTTTGGTGATGATACGGTGATTAAGTCTTTTCAGCTGTACTAATTCCTCTTGCGTGAAGTCCCTTGCCGAATGCAACATGATCGTTGTCTGCGCCTGTTTAAGCGAATTTACCTTATTTAGGAAGTCCATTCCATTTGCGTCAGGTAATATATAATCTAAGATTATACAATCGAAAGCCTCCTTTTTCAAAAGAGCAAGGCCTTTTTTGGCTGTGTTAGCTGTTAGCACCTCGATTCCGTCATTTGACAGCAGCTCCGATAGCCTTTGCAGTTCTTCCTCATTATCTTCAATGACCAGCAAACGTTTCTTCACTTGTTCATTAAAGGCTACTATGCCTGATATCAGGTCATCCAGCGACTTGTTGGAAAGCGGTTTTAAGCTAAAGCTTTTTGCCCCGAATTTTTGAGCCATTATCCGGTTATCCTCACCCGATATGATGTGAACAGGGATGTGGCGCAGGTTAAGGTCGCTTTTCAGCATTTTCAGGATCTTCCACCCGTTTGATTCCGGCATATTCACGTCGAGCGTTATCGCTATCGGGTTGTATTTGATAATGGTATCAAATATCTCCAGGTAGTTCATCGCCACGATTACTTTTAAGCCATGGTCATGCGACTTATCGATCAATATCTTGGTAAAGCGCGGATCATCCTCTATTACGAGCAGAACTTTGTCTTCTGTCGTTACAGCATGCCTGTCGTCATCTATAACCAGTTCTGCAGCCTCAGCCGGTGCGGCTGCCCTCACATGCTGCTGGAGAATGCGTGACTCTTTAGCCGGGGCCAAAATCACCGATTTATCTTCCTGGTATTTCAATGGCAGGAATAGGGTAAATGTACTACCCTTGCCCAACTCGCTTCCTACTGTAATAGTACCGCCCAAAAGCTCGGCAAAGCCTTTACTTATAGAAAGCCCCAAACCGGTACCGCCATATTTACGGCTGGTAGAACCTTCCGCCTGCTGGAAGGCTTCGAATATGATACCTTGCGTACTCTTTGAGATACCGATACCCGAATCTTCGATGGCAAATGCAATTACCGGCTCGGTAGTGCTAAGCGGGTTTTCCTGCCCCGCCTGTGGTCTGAATATGCTCAACTTCACGCGGCCTTTTTCGGTGAATTTGAACGCGTTCGAAAGCAGGTTTTTCAATATCTGGTTCAAACGCTGCATATCTGTTTCCATAACATCCGGCAATCCTTCCTCCAAGTCGATCTCGAATTTAAGGTTCTTGGCTTCCGAGATCGGTTTAAAGGTCGATTCGGCAAACCCAGTGATCTCTTTAAAGCTAACCGGCATAACGTCGGCAGCAATAACGCCCGATTCGATCTTGGATAGATCCAGGATATCGTTGATCAGCTGGATAAGGTCATCACCGCACGAGTGGATGGTTTTTGCAAACATCCGCTGTTTCTCGGTAAGGTTACCCTCCGGGTTTTCAAACAATTGCTGCGCCAGGATCAGTAAGCTGTTTAACGGTGTCCGTAACTCGTGCGACATGTTTGCAAGGAACTCCGATTTGTATTTCGAGGTGAGGGTAAGCTGCTCGGCTTTTTCCTCCAATGAGCGGCCCTTGTCGTGCAGCTCGTCGTTCGCCCTTCTTAGCTCTTCCTGTTGTGCGGAAAGCTCGCTCGCCAGTGATTGCGATTGCGACAACAGCTCCTCCGTACGTGTATTTGTTTCTATGTAATTCAGCACGATACCGATACTTTC
>JAICXZ010000628.1 GCA_025934475.1 Mucilaginibacter sp.
CTACAAAAGCGATTCCGAAAGCTACTTCCCCAGGATCGGATTATTAAACGACCTGTTGATAGCTACAACGGAAAAGGGCTTGTTTATTTGCAATACCAATACACTCAAATGTCACTACGAACATTGCCTCGATTGCGGCAACAGGCCTAGAATAATCTCGGTAATATTAAGCGTTCTGAAGAATAAAGTCCTCGCTTTTGGTGGCCAAAACTGCTATATATACGAGCCCGGGACAGGCCTCAAAACAGCCGTTTTGGAAGATAAAATAAGGTGGTCCAGGATCGAATCAAGTGGTGCCACGCTGTGTACACAATCATTTAATGATACAGCATTTCTTTTCAGCAACCCCTCCAACATGCTTTATAAACTTAAAGTAGATAATGATACCGTAAAAATTTGCGGTAAACAACAATTTGACAACTTTATTAATACCGTTTCCATTAATAAAAACGACTACTGGATAAATACCATTAACTCGAGTATATCAGGCACAAAAAGGCATGAGATAATCAATGGTTACGATATCAGCAGCATTGCCGTCGACAAGGAGGGCCATTACTGGTATGGAAGCTTACAACATGGGCTGCTGACTGATTCTATAACGACCAATGCACCGCAAAACAATCGCATATTTTCGCCTCCGCATGACGATATTATCAAATGCATGGCGCGGAAGGGGGAAAGCTTATTGCTGGGCACCCAGAACGGGCTTCTCATTTCGTACGACACAAAAACAAACAGGGCTGTTGTTCTTGCTAAACTGCCCGGCAATCACGGCGGGATAACTTACCTGAAAGCATTGAACAGTGAAAGAGTGCTGATTGGCATGCCTCTGTTGACCTATATATTCGACATCACAAGTCACTCACTAAAAGTTGTTGACCCTATCAGGTCAATCAAAGAGGCCGACCAGGTAGACGGCGCTATCGTCGCTGCAACGTCAAGCAACATGATCATATTGCCCAATAAAGATGATAATGCAACATTTAGCGCGTTTAAAAAGAAATTTAAAGGGCTGGAGGATTATAACTATCACTTCTTTGGAACCAGTTTCAGAATATTGCAGCAACACATACGCAGCCGGGCGATATGCTACTCGCAAGCCGACCAAACTATTTGGGTATCCTTTAAAAATGGCTTGTACAAGGTTAATCATGACGGTGTCAGCCCCTTCTACTATCATAATTCGCCTGTTTATACCTCATGCCTCACTGCACACGGAAACGAAGTAATTGCCGGAACTTCTGGGAATGGCATTATTATCATAAATAGAAATAATATCAGGCAACTTACAACGAACGATGGACTACTGTCAAACGATATTATAAATGTAAGGGTTATCAGCAATAATTTATGGGTATATACCAACAGCGCAGTGCAGCTTTTCGACTTGCAGTCGCTTAGGCTAATTTACAGATACTCTTTCCCCGACCCCAATATCGTACCTATAACAGATGCTCACGAGCTGAATAATAGTTGCTACTTTATCTCTCCCGATGGCTTATACCGGGTATCTTCTGTGCACAAACAGGTCGACTCAGTTAGTATCTATCTAAATGCGCTATTCGTCAATCGGAAGGACACCGGTGTCGTGAATAACCTGGATCTCCCGCACACAAGTAACGACATACAGATAGCACTGGGTACACCCTACCTGCTTAACGCCAGGGATATTGTAATAAGATATAGCCTAATATCCGGCAATGACGCCCGCTGGATATATGCCCGGCATGGCGAGCGCAATTTTCATTTCGCGTCATTAGCTCCCGGCACTTATAGTTTTCAGGCGCAAGCCATAAAACTAGGGACCGGGCAGGCCAGCAAGTCCTTTATTTTGAATTTCATTATCCGCTCGCCCTGGTGGCAAACGTGGTTATTCAGGATAGCACTAATCCTGGTCTTAGCTCTTATCATCTTTGCAATTATCCGGATGTATTATCTTAACAAGCTCAGAAAACAGCAAATTGAGTACGAAAAGAAGCTTATTGTTGAACGTGAGCGCCAGCATATCAGTAGGGAAATACATGATAACATTGGTCAGGCACTTTCGGTCATCAAGCTTAACCTCGATATGAATAGCCCGGCCGAGGTGAATGACACAAAAGAACTAATAGGCGAAGTAATCCAGGACCTGCGTCAGTTTACACATGGCCTGTATTATGGCAAACTATTGACTGACAGCCTTTTTGATATGATTAAAAAAGACATCGAAAGACTAAATAGCAGCGGACAGTTGGTTGCTTCACTCGACATTAATGTTGGTAAGACGCCAATGGGTGAACAAACCGAGTTGCTGATCTACCGGATGTTCCAGGAAGCCATCAATAATATTCTCAAACATGCCCGGGCAAAAAATGTAATAGTAAAGATCAGGAATAATAAAAAGCAGTTCAAACTATCCATAAGTGATGATGGGCAGGGGTTCTCGGTCGCAAATCACGATAAGGGTCTGGGGTTGGACAGCATGTATAAAAGAGCCGAACTTCTCAAAGGTAAGCTATCCATCGAAAGCAAAGCCGGCGGAGGGACCAAAGTTGAACTTGTAGTTGATCACAACCAAATATAAAAACTAAGGTATGAAGTCAGTATCTGTTGCAATTGTTGACGATCACAAATTGTTTTGCCGGAGCCTTGAGGTCATGGTGAACCGGTTTAAGGGGTTTTCTGTTCTTTTTACAGCTTCTGATGGTTTGGATTTTATCGGCAAATTAAAAAAGCAGTTAAGGATGCCCGATATTGTAATCATGGATCAATTTATGCCTATCATGGACGGAACGGCGACCATCTTGTGGCTCAAGGAAAATTTTCCGGAAATATCGGTTATTACCTTATCGATAAATTATAACGAGAACGTTGTATTAAACATGGCGAGAAACGGCGTGAAAGCCTTTTTATTAAAGGATGCCGATCTGAATGAATTTAAAGATGCGCTCGAAATAGTAAGTAAAGGCGGGCATTACTATCCAAATTATGTTACTCATTATCTGCTCAAGGGCATTAGCCAGGTTGAACCGAAGACAATATTCGATGCCAGAGATCTTAAGCCTTTTGAAATTGAATTCCTTAAATTGGTAAGCACCGAGTTAACTTATAAGGAAATTGCTGAAGCCATGAGCGTAAGCCC
>JAICXZ010000834.1 GCA_025934475.1 Mucilaginibacter sp.
TATAAAATAATTAAACCATGAACCCTTACAATAGCTGCCATGGGCGGCTCTTTTTGTTTAATTATAAGTACGTCCGTGGTTATTTCTCACAATATTTCTTTTGAATCTGTTTGTGCAACTCCTTTAAATTAAACTTCCCTTTTGCGAGTTGATTGAGGAACATTTTTTTCTTTCAGTTTATTCATACGAATATTTGAGGTGTAAAATAAATTGTGCCAAAATTTTCGTTAGCATCTGCTAGTTGTGTACGATGTGGTTTTCGCGATACAAACATCAGTAGTCCGTTTCCGGCTTAAAATCTTTTTTCATTAGCCAACCTTTAATAGGCTTTCCATCCGCGTCGATAAAGATCGCGTATTGGAAGTCGCCGCTTTCTTCCTTGAGGGTAAGGATAGCATCACCAGCCGTCAGGTAAACGTCACTCCTTTTGCTTGTATCGGGCGCGTTATAGAAATAGGTATTTTTTAGAATCGCATATGTCTCGGCCGCTCGACGATGATATTTACCGGCGCCGGTAACAGGTGTGGGTTTTTTAGCGGTACTTTTGTCGGAATTAGCAACGGGCGTATTGGACTTTTTGTAAGGCCATTTTTTGTGTTTTTTGATCAATTTATCGCTGGCCGAAGCAACAGAAGCTGTTTTGGGTGGGTCGGTAGTTGCCTGTAATTTGTTGTCGACACTTTTTATAGTGTCTGCAGGAATATGCTTAGCCGGCTTGTAGAATTTATCATAGGCTGCAAAGCCTCCCAGTCCGAGGGCAATGACAAATACCAGGAGAAATACGGATTTTGACACTCCATTCCGCTGTTGTGATAGATGACGACGGGCTTCTATCAATTCACGGTCACGGGTTTCAACAACATATTGCAGGTCTTTGACCACGTTTTCCTTCTTGGCAAGAGCAGCTTGCAACACCAGTATTTCTTTTCTCAATCCAGGCTCATCGCCCTCCGGCTTTGCCGGTTGCTCGCTAAAGTTATTAATGGCTTTTTTCCTTTCATCACTAATGGTACCTCGCTGAATAAATTCCTGCAGCTCGCAGCCGTTCTTAAACCGTTTGGCGGGATCTTTTTCAAGGCATTTATAGATCATACTCACGAGCCATACGGGGATCTCCATTTCTCTCTGCTGCTTATCGGTGCTCCACCCGCCGGGCAAGGCATTATATCTGAGCGTAATGATATCGGGTGGCAGCTGCTCCATATGGGCAAGCATCACGGCATTGCGCGCCATCTCCCCCTTATTGGCAAGGGGAAAAGGAACAGTGCCTGTCAGCAGTTCAAACAGGATAATTCCATAACTGTACACGTCAGTTTCAGTAAGCGTTTCCCCGGTATTTTGTTCCGGCGCCATGAACTCTATGGCTCCTGCATAACGGACGCTGGTGCGCCGCTGCTCATCAGACATTACAGAGAGTCCAAAATCCAGGAGAACATAGTTACCCGTGCGCTGGTTGAATTTCACGTTGTTGCTTTTGATATCTCCATGCTTGATATTGGCGCGGTGGCAATGCGCCAGCGCATTGGCCAAATGGTCAGCTACTTTCAGCGTTTCTTTTACTGTAAATACCGAATCATAAGGAGGTTGAAGCAATTCTCCCAGATCAGGGCCTTCGATGTATTCCATTTCAATAAAAGGAAGA
>JAICXZ010000181.1 GCA_025934475.1 Mucilaginibacter sp.
CACCTCAGCAAATTCAGCAACTATCCTCGCTGGCCAAAAGTCTTGAACTAAATGTACTTCTCGAAGTTCATAATCTTGAGGAGTTGGAGCGCAGCATCGTGCCAACACTTGATGCCATTGGTGTCAATAACCGCAACCTGGCTGATTTTACGGTTTCTGTGGAGACCTCGTACAAACTGGCAGAGCATATCCCATCAGAGTTTATGAAAATTTCCGAAAGCGCCATCAGCAATCCCGAAACGATCAAACAGTTAAAAAAAGCCGGTTTTAATGGTTTTTTGATTGGCGAGAATTTTATGAAGCAGACTGATCCGGGCGCGGCAATGAGGGAGTTTGTGAAGGAGTTGTAATTGTTTCTACTCGAATTTTAGGTTATCCGGATTTTGGTAGTTATTCCAAAATGTCATCAAGTCGATGGTGTTATTATTTACAATCCTCTAATAGATTGTTATTTGCGGCGTCACTACGCACTTGTGTATTTGAAGCGTTGAATTATGGACCGGGAAAGCTTCCGGATTGGATGCGATAGTTTGCAACGAGTCGTCGACTTTTTTTATAAAGCTAAGCATTACACTGTTACTCCCACCTGTTGGCTAAATATTCCAGATTTTGTGAAAAGGTTCTTTCTGCTTCTGGCGTCCAGTTTATAGAAGTCATTTATATTTATCTATAAACTCTTGCATTACTTTATCGTGCGGTCTCGTTAAACCTTTTTCAGATTGTTCATAACCTGCCAGTATTGATCTGTCAAGAGCATCCGGATCATCCAATTGATATTTCAAGCCTAAATGATCTAAAAATTCTTCTACTGCAAAAAGGTCTGTTTCCTTATTTATTTCTATCGTTACAATGCGCATAAACAAATTTAACGAATGCAAAGCAAAATGGATATATTTAATGGCTTTTCGTCAATCGGAACCCTAATATAGTGCGATGATGCAGAGTAATCTAATCAAGTCAATGAAGTCACTCACTTGGAAACTGATTTTGCCACTTGCGGTTATATTATTTTTCAGCTTTTCGAGGTGGGTGTGTGCTAAAGTTGTCGATGCCCCAAATTCTATCTTGCAAGGCTTCCCGTTGCCTTATACATGCCCTGGTTGGGGTAGCTCGATGTCTATACAATTTTTTGTAGCCGAATTTGTAATCGATCTTTTGGTCTATTTCTTCTTCTTCTTTATAGCAATTTACCTGGTTAATCGCTTTATATGCAGGATCAGGGTTCATAAGGTTGCGGTAATAACCTTGTATATTATAGCAGGTTTTGCCCTGAGCTTACAGGTACTGATGTATTCTATAGACACCACTTTTTATTTACATAGATCGTTTGACATTAAGATAATTCAATCGACGTATGGTTTCTTTTGGCAAAATCGACCTGATTGTTTTTAACTGCCATTTTAACTTATTCCCTAACTTGGCATTTGGATTGATAGATCATTATTTGAATGAGACAAAAATTTTATGATACTGCTGTGAAGCAGGAAAAAGCAGTGCTAGTTGGTGTCATTACCCCAAATGAAACCGAGGAGCAGGAGAAAGAATATTTAGAAGAATTAGAATTCCTGGTGGAGACTGCCGGCGGACTTACCGTCAAGCATTTCACCCAAAAAATGCAACGGCCGGACAGGGCCACATTCGTGGGTACCGGTAAGTTGGAAGAGATACGCGATTACGTTAAATCGGAGGAGATAGATATTGTCGTTTTTGATGATGAGTTGAGCCCGTCCCAGCTTCGTAATATCGAAAACGAACTACAGGTAAAGATACTGGATCGCAGTAATTTGATCCTCGACATATTTGCCGGTCGCGCGCAAACCGCGCAGGCCAAAGCCCAGGTTGAGCTGGCGCAATTGCAATATTTGTTACCCCGATTGACCCGTTTATGGACGCACTTAGAGCGGCAGAAAGGTGGTATCGGTATGCGTGGCCCGGGTGAGTCGCAAATAGAGACCGACCGTCGTTTGATCCTGAACAAAATATCCCTGCTGAAAGAAAAACTTAAACAGATCGACCGTCAGAACGAAACTCAGCGCAAGAATCGTCATCAACTGGTTAGGGTTGCTTTGGTGGGTTATACCAATGTGGGTAAATCCACCATTATGAATATGATCTCCAAGTCGGAAGTGTTTGCGGAGAATAAGCTGTTTGCAACGCTGGATACAACCGTTCGCAAAGTGGTGATCGAAAACCTGCCCTTCCTGCTTTCGGATACGGTAGGATTCATCCGCAAGCTGCCTCATCATTTGGTGGAGTGTTTCAAATCGACGCTGGATGAAGTACGCGAAGCGGATATCCTGGTCCACGTAGTGGATGTATCACATCCCAATTTCGAGGACCAGATCCGTACGGTGAACGAAACGCTAAAAGATTTGGGTGCTATAGATAAGCAAATGATCACCGTTTTCAATAAGATCGACGCTTACAATCCAATTCACCATCATCCGGGTGAAGAGGCTCACCAAATGAGCCTTGAAGATTTCAAACAAAGCTGGATGGCAAAAAATAATAGTCCGGCGATATTTATTTCTGCTTTGAAAAAAGAGAATGTGGACGAGTTCAGGAAGTTATTGTATGATAAGGTGGTGGCGATTCATACGCACCGGTATCCATATGATAAACTGCTTTATTAACCTGTCTGGTAGAGACGCGATGCATCGCGTGTCTAGCACGGGCTTAAAAAGATTCCTTGTTTTATCTCCGGTATAATCCCCTTCTCCCTCGCCGTATCAAAAAGCAAATTAATCGCCTTCCGTCCTTCGATTCCCAGATCAAGTGAATATTGATTCACATACAGATCGATATGCTTATACATCACCTCTTCGCTCATTTCCTGCGCATGCGAGCGGATAAATTCCAACCCCGATTTGGGATGATCAAACGCAAACTGCACTGATTTCTTCAAAACCCGGTTGATCTTTTGCTGCGCTTCAAAAGGCAGCTTACGATTGGCGACAATGCCTCCAAGCGGAATCGCGCAACTGGTTTGCTTCTCCCAATAATCACCTAAGTCGATGATCTTTTTGAGCCCTTTATTTTGATAGGTGAAGCGGTTCTCGTGAATAATCAAACCCACATCGATCTTTTCATCTAGCAAAGCATCTTCAATCTCCGAGAAAACCATCTCTTGCTTATTGGTGGCATTAGGCAAAGCTAAACCCAGCAAGAAATTAGCCGTGGTATATTTTCCGGGAATGCCGATCTTATAATTTGGATTGTCTAATTCCGCAATCGGCATTTCGCGTTTCGAAATCAAAAGCGGACCTACCCCAAAGCCCAGCGCGCTCCCCGCATCCAACAAAACATACTTATCAACCACATAAGCAAACGCATGATAGCTGAGTTTTGTAATATCCAGCTCGCCGCGGAAAGCTTTTTGGTTCAGTGTTTCCACGTCGTCGTAAAACACTTCAAAATCCAGTCCTTCGGTGTCTATCTTATGATGGATAAGCGCATCGAAAATAAAAGTATCATTAGGGCAGGGCGAAAAGCCGAGTGTTAGTTTCATCGTCTCCAATCTATTTGTCTAACAATCTACGGTGATAATTTACTTGTCCCAGGTGGTAACCGAGGTGTGTTGCAAGGTGGCTCAGGAAGTAAGCTGTAGTGTCGCCTTTCGTAAAAACGGTTATGGGGTACTCTGACGCCAGTTGCTTGTCGGTTATTTTATCCATCGTTTGGTCAATCACTGCGATTGTACCTTCTATCTTTTCAATCAACTCCGCTCGCGGAATATCCTTTAGCGAAAACTCCAGGTCGCGTTGACGTACGTATCCCGTATCACCCAGTACCGTTCCTACAAAGTGATTCAAATTACCTACCAGGTGTAAACAGAGGTTACCTGCCGAATTGGCGATACCGTCAGCTACTATCCAAATATTACTTTCTGTCTGGTAAGCGTCGATCTCCTCTTTCAACTTCGCCAGGTCGCGCTTGATGAGTCTTTTTAATACTTCCTGCAACATAATTTTATTGTAACGGTGAGTCTTTCCGCATGAAAAGCTCCGCAACAAATGTATTCAGATTTTTAATGGCTAAACCTATCTGCCAGGTATCGCGATTGCGTTTTTCAACATAATTTGACACGGCCCTGATTTGCAGGCACGGTACCCCGGCTTGTTTGCAGGCATAGAAGAATGCCGCACCTTCCATGCTTTCCAATTGGGGTTGGATTCGCCGGGTGAGTCTTTGGATATTCGCCTCACTACCGTGAACGGTGTTGACGGTTATAGCTGATACTTTTTTTAAGCCAAAGGAGTCGGGCAAATTATAGCTCGATTTAAATGCACCTTCGCCAAATCCCAATTGATCAATCGTAAGAAACGCTTCATCGTCCTCGGCACCTAGCTCAGAAAAGCGATCCTCGGCAATTTCCACCACTTCACCTAAGGCGATATTCCGGTCAAAACTACCGGCAATACCAAGATTGATTATCAGGTCATATTCATTGGTGGCCAGGTGCCTGCCAAGCGAATAAGCCGTTGCCACCATGCCTACACCTGTTATTAAGGTCGAAATATCATGCCGCTGATATGCATCCCGCAATTCGCAGCTGATGTTGGCCCCCTGGTCGCAATCATAATCCGAAAAACGAAGATCAGCAATCAATTTCCCTATTTCGGGCTCCGTGGCGGCAACAACCAGAATGCGCATAATGGCTTTTTTTTGACAACTAAGATAAACAAAGCCCAGTTTTTTGTTTTGTATATTTGCGCCAATTATAGTTATGATGATTTATATCACACGGAAAGAGCATTTTAACGCTGCGCACCGGATGTATCGCGAGGAATGGAGCCCGGAGAAAAATGCCGAGGTTTTTGGTAAATGTGCAAACCCTAACTGGCATGGACACAACTACAACCTGTTTGTGACGGTTAAAGGTGAGGTAACGCATGCCACAGGTTATCTGATAGACCTGAAAGAGTTGAAAATAATTATCAACGAGCGCGTGATCGAAAAGCTCGATCATAAAAATATCAATCTCGATGTGCCTTTTATGCAAGGCAAAATGGCTTCGACCGAGCTGCTCTGTATAGAGATATTTAACCAATTGAAGGCTCCAATTGAAGCGTACGAAGGTGTTTTTCTGCATTCCGTTAAGCTTTACGAGACCGAAAACAACTCCGCCGAATATTTTGGCGATTAAACCCTGCAAATGAGCAAGAACAATGGTTACCCCGACCGCGATGCCGGCATCGACGGATACAAAAAAATAGACCGCTATAACGACGAACTCATCGGCAATCTCAGCGAACATTATAAAGGTGTGCTTGAACAAATAGGCGAGGACCCAAATCGTGAAGGTTTATTAAAAACACCAGAACGTGTCGCCAAGGCTATGCTTTTCCTGACCCAGGGCTATGACCTGAATGCCCAGGAAATTCTGCAATCGGCCATGTTCAAAGAAGAATATAGCCAGATGGTTGTGGTAAAGGATATCGAAGTTTATTCCATGTGCGAACACCATATGTTGCCGTTTTTTGGTAAGGCGCATATCGCTTATATTCCAAATGGTCATGTAGTAGGGCTAAGTAAAATCCCTCGTGTGGTGGATGTTTTTGCCCGCCGCTTGCAGGTACAAGAGCGCCTTACTAACGAAATCAGGGATTGTATCCAAAGTACACTAAATCCGCTTGGCGTTGGTGTCGTGATCGAATGCCGCCATCTGTGCATGAGCATGCGCGGCGTACAGAAGCAAAATTCGGTTACCACTACATCTGCTTTTAGCGGTGAATTTTATAAAGAAAAAACCCGTACGGAGTTTTTAAATTTGATAACAGCGAAGTTGGGTTGATTAAGTTGAATAAGTTAAGTGGTTGATTAAGTTTATCGGCTGCTTTTGAACTTAATCAACTCAATCCAACTCAATCAACCAATAAACTATAGCATGAAAGCATACATCTTCCCGGGGCAAGGCGCCCAGTTTCCGGGCATGGGCAAGGACCTTTACGAAAAGTCTGAGCAGGCCCGCCAATTGTTCGAAAAAGCCAATGAAATATTAGGTTTCCGCATTACCGACATCATGTTTGAAGGTAGCGAAGAGGATCTGAAACAGACTAAAGTTACCCAGCCCGCTATATTCCTGCATTCGGTGATCCTTGCCAAAGTTTTAGGTGATGATTTTAAACCCGATATGGCTGCGGGTCACTCGTTGGGCGAGTTTTCGGCGTTGGTATCTGCCGGTGCATTATCATTTGAAGATGGTTTAAAATTGGTAGCAGCGCGGGCTAACGCTATGCAAAAAGCCTGCGAGATACAGCCATCCACCATGGCGGCAATTTTGGGCCTGGACGATTTTACTGTTGAGGATGTTTGCGAGCAGGCGACTGAAATCGTGGTTCCGGCAAATTATAACTGCCCGGGCCAATTGGTTATATCGGGCTCTATAGCTGGTATCGATTATGCCTGCGAAAAACTGCTGGCTGCCGGTGCCAAGCGTGCATTAAAGCTGAACGTAGGCGGCGCCTTCCATTCGCCGCTGATGAATTCGGCTAAAATGGAGCTTGAGCATGCTATTGCGAACACGGAGATCAAAGAACCTGTTTGCCCTGTCTATCAAAACATCGACGCAAAACCGTATACCGATCCCGAAAAGATCAAACACAACCTGATAGAGCAATTAACTGGACCCGTACGCTGGACACAGATTGTGATGCACATGCTCGAAGACGGTGCCACATCTTTTACCGAAGTAGGACCTGGCAACGTATTGCAGGGCCTGGTAAAAAA
>JAICXZ010000147.1 GCA_025934475.1 Mucilaginibacter sp.
AAAAAATCAAGAAATTGTTGGCGTATTTCGGCGGCTGTCATAGGGTGCAAAGATAGGATTATTGTGCGAAGTCAGAGATTAGAGACTAGAGACCAGAGATTAGAATTCGGAGGTCGGAGGTCAGAATTTGGTGATTAGCGACAAACATTCTAATCTTTGATCTTTAATCTTTAATCTCTAACAACCATGTTCACAAAAATAGGGGGTTTTGCATCGATTTTGGGGTATAGTTAATTTTGGAAGTGCTGCTTATCAGGTGTTTGCGAAAAAATGACCGGTGGCAGGGGGTGCTAGCGTGAACACATAGTGTATCGGCTTTTTTTTTGCCCCTGATTTTTCTCGCAGCCGCAAGCCACGACACAGCTAAACACAAGTTTTCCACATTTTTGTATTTTGCGGAACTTTAGAATTGGCGCAACGTATAAAGTGCTAAACGATAATTACTTTTGAGCTATGCCGTATAAAGAGCACGAGATCAGCAAAATGTATTATACAATGGGCGAAGTGGCCGCGATTTTCGATGTGAATCAATCGCTGATCAGGTTTTATGAGAAGGAATTCGACGTACTTCAGCCTAAGAAGAACAAGAAAGGTAACCGTTATTTTACCCCTGAGGATATTGAGCACCTGCGCATTATCTTTCACTTGATCAAGGAAAAAGGCTATACCCTGAATGGCGCCAAAGAGCACTTGAAAAGCAACATGGGCGAGGCAAAAGAGAATCAGCGCGTGATAGACGCACTTGAGAACATCAAAAAGTTTTTGCTCGAAGTTCGCGAACAATTATAATTATCGAATTACTGAATTATCGAATTGCTACGTAATTCGATAGAATTGTTGAAATTCTCAAAACTCATTATGAGAATTCTTAAATTCTGTTAATTCTGATTCAGACAAAATCATATCTTCGGATATGCTTGATGCGCATAAAGGCGAAATCCCTTTTGTTATATTCCTTATCCCCTTTTTGACGGGCATTGCCTGCAGGTTAAATCTGTTCCCCGCTGCAAGCGTAACGTGGCTATATATTGTACTGGGCCTGTCATCGGCCGCCTTTATTTCCCTCAACATCTTTTATAAACGGTTCAGCATTTACAAAAACCGCTGGCTTGGCGGAACGTTAATACATCTTGTACTTTTTATTGGCGGTTGGATTTGCGTTACCAGCTACAACGAGCTTAACAGCAAGAACCATTTTTCGAAAAGTCAGGCTGACTTTCTTGTTGTACGAATCACCAGCGAACCCAAATTAAGCAACGGCATATTACGATTCACGAGCGAAGTTGAGCAAAATATAAAAGGCCACCAATCAAAACAGGTAACCGGCAATCTGCTTATCGCCATCAAAGACAGCGCGGCCGCTGATCTGTATTATGGCGACAAGTTGCTGATTTCGGCAAGTTACCGGACTATTACCGCACCACAAAATCCCGCTGAGTTTAATTATAAAGGCTATCTCGGCAATCAAAATATTCATTTCCAGGAGTTTATTTATAAAGGGCAGTACTTTTTGTTTGCGAGAAATTCGGGAAATCCGTTCATCGCCTATGCACTCCGGCAAAGGCAACATTTGATAGAGGAACTTAAAGCAAATATGCACAGCCCTGAGGCTATTGCCGTTGCCTCTACCCTAATCCTGGGTTACAAGGCCGATTTGAGCAACGATGTATTACAAGCGTATTCAAAAACAGGCACGATACACGTACTTTCTGTTTCGGGCGCGCATGTGGCTATCCTGTATATTCTGCTCGAACTGATATTCGGGTTCATGACCCGGTTTAAATATGGCAGGACAATCAAAACCATTTTGATCACCTTAATCATCTGGTATTATGCGATGCTGAGCGGCTTCTCACCTGCCGTTTGTCGCGCAGCATTCATGATCTCAATGGTCGTCATTGGTAAAACTTACAACCGCGCCTTAAATACGCTTAATATTCTTGCTGTATCTGCCTTCTTCCTGCTGTTTTATGATCCGCTATTTATTTCGGATGTCGGCTTCCAATTATCTTATCTGTCAGTTGCCGGGCTTATCATTTTCCAGCCTGTTGTTTACAAATGGTTCAATTTCAAAAATAAATGGGCCGATAAGCTTTGGACTCTGTGCTCAGTTTCCATAGCCGCACAACTGATCACCTTTCCGTTAAGTGCTTTTTATTTTCACCAGTTTCCGGTTTACTTCCTGGTGAGCAATTTGTTTATCATTATTCCATCAGCGGTGATCATGTATGCTGGCATAGCCTACTTTCTATTGGAATGGATACCAATCGCGGGCAAACTATTGGGATTCATTCTCGAACAAACTATTCTCCTCATGGATAAGGGCCTTTCTATGGTCGAGCAATCGCCTTTTGCGAGCGTCAACAAAATATGGCTCACCCGGTTCGAATACCTTTTATTTTATGCCATCATCATCGCCCTGTTCTATTTTATATATAATAAGAAGGTTTGGCTGCTTCGGTTTGCGTTGTTATCGACATTGGTATTAGCTATCAGCATTACTTTCAAGCGCTGGCACAATTCATCATCCAATGAATTAATAGTTTTGAACCTAAGGAAACACACCGGCATTATATTCAGGTCGGGAAACCGGGCTACTGTTTTGACTGATCTGAGCGACACCGATAAGACCTACCGATATTCCGTTCAACCTTATCTTGATAGCTGCCAGGTAGCGGAAGCAAAAGTGCGAAACCCAAATTCAGACATACGTGAAAACTATCTTCTGAAAAAGGGCAATCTTATCAGCTTTTCAGGTAAAACAATGTTACTTTACGGCAAGCTTTTATCTGAAGGAGCATTACATGAAAAACTCAAGATCGACTATCTGGTAATGTCCGGCAATCCGGCTGTGCAATCGGCTTCAATTGGGCAAAACTACGACTATAAAATGCTTGTTATTGACCGCAACAACTCCAAGGCCTTGACTTCCAGGTTAGAAAACATCACCGAATCGACCGGCGCAAATTATATGATGACCGATAGTAACAAATCGATTAAACTTCTATCCAATTAGCGCATCAAAACAAAGAGCAAAAAAAGATTTGCACCCAAATTGATAAAATTTCTAACTTGTAATAAACAAACAAAAAACATGAGGATTAAATTCTTAAGCGTTGCACTGGGTCTTGCCCTGACAGCGACAGTAATGAGCGCAAGCGCTCAAAAAGCATACACCGAAGGATGTGTTAACATTTCGAGTACGATGCAAGGCATGTCTATAAATGAGAAGGAATACTTTAGAACCGACTCAAATGCAATGGTAATGACCATGGGACCTGCTAACGTTAAGGTGCTTACAGATGCCAACCACAAGTTTCTGGCAGTAATCCTTGATGTTGAGGTTGCGTCGATGAAAAAGGCTGCTATCGCTACACCTGACGAACTTGACCAGGCTATGCAAGGCATGCCAACTTTTACATTTACACCTACAACTGAATCCAAACAGATATCCGGCTTCAATTGTAAAAAAGTGACCGCGAAAGACAACAAAAGCGGGACATCCTATGATGTTTGGATTACCAATGATGTAACCATACCTGCGTCAGCCATTCCGCCATATTATGCAACAGTCGGTGGCGTGCCTATCCAGTACACCGCTTTTCAGCAGGGTCAATCGGCTCCAGTAACAGTAACAAGCATTACCGACGAAAAGGCTCCAAAGGGCACTTTCGGTATCCCAGCTGACTACGACAAAATCACGCTCGATGATTTAAAACAAATGAGTGGCAACCATTAATAGATATTCACCAAAAGAAAAGGCTCCGGATTTTAGATGTCCGGAGCCTTTTCTTTTATGTAAGCCCGTTAATTAAGTTCAGTGGATAGTTGCCCGATCCATTGTTTGAACAGAAACGTCTCCATTTCCACAGCCTTATCAGCATGAAATTTCCAATCGGGCGAGAAGTTTTCCAATTGTTTGATCATTTCTTCCAGGTGTCCTTCTTCTTCCAGGATGATCGATTTAACATTTACCTTACTCGACGCACCGTCCAAAGCTTCCTGGTATACCGGATAAAGTTCATCGGCGCGCACCTCTATAGCATAAGTCACGAGCAAATAAGCGGCAAAACGTAATTCGGCGCCCTTAAGGCGAAGTATGGTTTTCAGATAGCGGCAAACATCCACATCCAGCTGATTTAGGTAGTGGCGGCTGCTGTTAGATGCTAACAGGTATTGTGATGAATATGTGGGGCACGAAGCGGCATCTATCTTCTCGATCTGCTTTTTGAGATAAAAGGCATGACGATGTTCTTCCGCGGCGTGTTTCAGAATGATGTAGGTCACCGTCTCCGGATCCTCACAGGCGGATATTTTGCGGGCGCCGGCATTCTCCATCAACGACAGGGTGTTGAGCCAGCGGGCATGCAGTTTATTATCGTTTATTATTAAGGGTAGAAGTTCACTAAATTCCATACTCAAATTTCTTCAAGGGCAGTTTCAATTTTGTTGTAAATATAGTTGAGCTGCTCATTGGTGATGCAATACGGGGGTAAAATATAAATAATGTTGCCCAGCGGGCGTAGGATAATACCCGCATCCAGGAAATACTGATATAACCGGTCCCTCAGCGAACTGAAATAAGATGTGTTCGTACCGGTCTCCCATTCCATTGCAATAATCGTCCCCGTTTGGCGAACCGTACGGATACGCGAATGACCTTTGATCTTTAATCCGAACTGCCTATGGCTATCTTCTATTCGTTTGATATTATCGACGGTCGAACTATCCATAAAAATATCCATGCTCGCCAAAGCCGCGGAGCATGCTACCGGATTTGCGGTATAGGAATGACCATGAAACAAAGTTTTAAGCTTATCCTCAGATAAAAAAGCATCGTATATCTGTTGAGTGCAGGTGGTAAGCCCCATTGCCATGGTTCCACCTGTCAACCCTTTCGAAAAGCACATGATATCTGGCTGAATGGTCACATGATCGCAAGCAAAGCGTTTTCCGGTACGCCCAAAGCCCGTGAACACCTCGTCATCTATCATCAAAACACCCTCTTGCCGACAATGCGCCATCAACTGTTCCAGGTACCGGGCCTCATACATGATCATCCCAGCCGAACCTTGTACTAAGGGCTCGAAAATAAAACACGCTAATTCAGATTTGAGACTTGAGATATGAGATTTGAGACCCTCAATATTCGATTCATCCGGCAGGTCAATGAATTCAACTTCAAATAATAAACTATCGAAAGCAGCTGTGAAAGCGCTTCTTCCGCTTACGGCCATGGCCCCAAAGGTATCACCATGATAAGCGTTTTTGAAGGCCAAAATTTTTGTCCGTTGAATACCCTGGTTATGCCAGTACTGCAGGCACATCTTTATAGCCACTTCGACGGCTGTTGAGCCGTTGTCGGAATAAAAAATCTTGGCCTGGTTACCGGGGAGTATCTTCAATAAACGTTCGGCCAGTTCAACCGCCGGTTCATGGGTAAAACCGGCAAAGATCACGTGCTCCAGTTTTCTAAGTTGTTCAGCAACCTTTTCGGCAATGTACGGGTTCGCATGTCCATGGATATTTACCCACCACGACGATACCGCATCAATGTAGCATTTTCCGTTTTCATCATACAGGCAGGCACCCTCGCCGCGCACGATCGGGATCGGCGGCAAAGCAGTTTTCATCTGGGTGTATGGATGCCACACCACACTTAAATCCCTGTTAACGAGACTCATATATTGTTTTTCAGAAGTTTTACTACATATTTGTCAGTTGGGAACGTCACATCGTCCTCAGTCAAATCACTCAAACCAATCCACCGGAAAGATTGAAGGATTTCCCCTTCCCCATCAAAATCAAACTGCACTGTTTTAAACATTAGATTCAACGGCGACAGGTTGCGAACGATATAATACACACTAATCACCTGCGACTCATTGAACGCCGATTTCACAAAAAAATCGGTCGTGTAAAAATGGCTCAAAATCTCCACTTCTACGTTACACTCTTCTACAAACTCACGCTTTAGCCCGTCGATTAACCCTTCGCCATATTCCAATCCACCGCCAGGAAACTTGCTGAACTGCATCCCATACTCCTGCTCATCGCTTATCAAAATCTGGTTGAGCTCATTGATCAGCAAGCCATATACGCGAACATTGAATTGGTACATTATTGTTCGAAATGTTTTTTGTTGCGGGTGATATTTTCCATCGTCCAGATGATATCCGTATTCTTAGCCTCCGACCGGATCGGACAGTTGTGCATGTTACAATAATGACAGCAATTGGGGAGACAGGGATCCGCATGAATGAAAAACTCGATCTTCACACTTGCTTCCTGGTTGATCAGCCTATCCACCAAAGACACCTGTGTATGCACTTTATTAAGGTCGAAATAATTAGGCAGTGTCATATGGCAATCGATGTGTAAATCATTGCCATATTTTTGGACACGAAGATTGTGAAAGTCTATCCATTCATCACGGCGCTGGGCATTTAAAATAGCCAGCACTTCCTGTAAAACCTCAAAATCAGTTTCGTCCATCAAACCCGAAACAGATTTGCGAACCAGCTTATAACTCGTATACAGAATATACAACGCTACCAGGATAGACAAAAGACTATCGAGGATATACACCTGTGTAAAATGGATCAGAAGCAAACCGCCCACAAGACCTATACTGGTTACCATATCAGTAATCAGGTGCCTCCCATCGGCCTCAATAGTTATCGACCTTAACCTTTTACCACTCCTAACCATATAATACCCCACGCCGCCATTTACCACACCGGTAGCGCCAATAATGATAGCACCGGTTACCAGTTGAGAAATTGGGTGAGGATAGAAAATATTGTATACCGACTTAAAAATAATGACCAGCCCGGCCATACCGATAAGGCCGCCCTCGATAAAAACCGAAAAGAACTCGATTTTGCCGTGCCCGTAAGGGTGGTTTACGTCGCGCGGGCGGGCGGCGAGGTAAATGCTAAAGAAGGCAAAAGAACTCGCCAGGATGTTCACAATGCTTTCAGCAGCATCGGTCAGCACAAAGTTTGATGCTGTAATAAAATAGGCACCAAATTTGGCAAGCATCAGCACCAGCCCTACAATAAGGGCAAGTAATATGATCTTTTTTTGTTCCTTCAAAACCCGTAAAATTTGAGCCCAAAGGTAATGAGCCTGATTTAATTTACGATTTACGAAGTACTATTTTAGATTTTTTATCCGCCTCTGGCTAATGGTACTTCGTAAATCGTAATTCGTAAATCAAAATTTATAAAATTCTCAAAAGAACCGTGATCGCGGGAAGCTAAATTGAGGATATTGTAAA
>JAICXZ010000209.1 GCA_025934475.1 Mucilaginibacter sp.
ATACCATTTCTTTTATCCGCGAAGTCGCTCACGAAAGGGAAACCGCATTTTCGTGATCACATCCTCATCCTCACAGATCCATCCGTCAACGCCGTTGCCGATACTACCAATAAGGCAAAGCAGGCCGATGACAAAAAGAAAATAAAGGAGATTAAAAAGGCTAAACCTGTGCCCAAACCCGAAAAATTGGATGAGGGTGATGCGCAGCAAAAAGCCAAAAAACGCCAGCGCAGACCGCCCGGAATGGAACGCCCGCCTGAAATTCCACGTCACAATGGCAACTAACAGAACAGATTTGTATATTATTGCATCATAACAAAATGAAAAACATTTGCATCCTGTTTGTGTCCGCAATGTTTATCGGTACCAGCGCTTACGCAGGAACAGGGAGGGTTTTCAGCAATTTCGAGCCGGTCCGACTAAAAGCTGACACAGATACCGTTATACGAAAGCAATCCTTGTCGCTTGGTGTGAGCCTGGGCAGCGATGCGCAGTTTTTCGGGCGTACCGGCACGCAGAAATATCCTTTTCTGAATGCCGATATTATCTACAATGCCAAATCGGGTTTCTTTGTTTATGGGTCGCTTTATAAGGTGTTTACTTCGATTCCGGTTATCGACGAAACAGACGTGGGCGGGGGATATTTGTATAGGTTGTCACCAAAATTTACCGGCAATATCAGTTATACAAGGTTCATTTTTAACAGGGATGCGCTCATTATCAAATCAGCATCGTCTAATGACATCAACTTTAATAACTCGTACGACTGGAAAATAATGAAAACCGGCGTAGTGCTTGATTACCTGTTTGGCGAGTCGAGCGACTTTTTCGTGACCATCAATAACTCCAAATATTTTGAGACCAGCTGGAGTATTTTTGATGATAAGGATTACCTGTCGTTTAATCCCGGTTTCCAGATTATTTTTGGTACGCAGAACTTTGTTCAAAAGTATTCAATGAACCATCCCGGCAAGTTTGATTACGATTACGACAGTCACGACCCCTACTTGCAGCCGCCGATATTTCCGCAATACGCTGGTTATAACAGCGAGTTTCGCATGCTGAACTATAGCATTAAAATACCGATAGCCTATAACCGCCCGCATTATACGTTTGAGTTCGCTTACAAATATTCGGTCCCCTTTAATGTGGAGGGCATATTAAGAAACCACCGCGAATCGTTCTATAACCTGACATTTTATTACCTGTTTTATTAACGCCCATGAATGTCCTGATTGTTGAAGACGAAAAAGCCCTGACCACCGAAATGGAGTTGTTTCTTTCGGGTAACAGTTATTTGTGCGAGGTTTGCTATAATGGCGCAACCGCTTCCGAAAAGATAGCGACAAACCTATACGATTTTATTTTGATAGACCTTGGCCTGCCTGATTATGATGGCCTCGATCTGTTAAAGGAAGCCAAAAAATATAACCCGGAAGCCGCATGTATCATCCTTACAGCTCGCGCCGAGGTTGATGACCGTATAAAAGGACTGGATTTGGGTGCTGATGATTACCTGCCAAAACCATTCTCGTTGCTCGAACTGCAAAGCCGAATGCAGGCCATCACCCGCCGGAAATTTGGATTGAAGAATTCCGTTGTGCCCCTCGGCGAATTCAATATCGATCTAACCAACCGCGCTATTTTATATAGGGAGACAGTTGTAAGCGCTATCACCAAAAAGGAGTTCGACCTGGTTGCCTATATGCTGTTGCATAAGAACCGCACACTGACCCGGTCACAACTGAGCGAGCATATTTGGGGCAGTGTGGTTAATGACGATTACGACTCAAATTATATCGACGCTCACATCAAAAATATCCGGAAAAAACTAAACGTTTACGCCTCGCCCGACTGGCTTGAAACGGTACGCGGGTTGGGCTACAGGGTTAATGTAAATAACTAGCGCCATTGAAACTCGGAACCAAACTCACCCTATTTAATACCATCTCCAAGCTGGTAATAGTGGTGTTGTTTGTGTTGCTGCTGCCGGTGCTGATCAGGGACATAAACCGCAATTATACCGACAATTGGCTCAGAAGGCAGCAGGATAAAGTGCTCCGGCAAGTTCATACCCAGGGAATCCAGACCTTTATCAAGAACGGGGAAGGTTATGGCAGCTACAATGCGCTGCTCAAAGAGGAATATGTGAGTCTGGATATCGATTCTGCAAATGACCAAATCGATACCATTTTGAATGAACGCCGCCTTGTGGAGGGCGACACGATCCAGTACCGCATCCTGAGCCGTAATTTTAAGGTTGGGAATCAAAATTACCTTCTTGAAATAGGCCGAAGTATCGATACGATCAATGAAACTACCACGCCACTGCAAAATATTGCCTTTGAGATATTGCTGGGGATGGTGCTTTTGACCATCCTGGCCGACCAGGTGTATTCCACCTACATCCTGCGTCCGCTTGGCCGTATTATCCGCACCAAGCTTATCGGGCAAAAGTTCCCGATGCGAACGCCCTACCGGAAGGTACATACCTCCACCTCTGACTTTGAATACCTCGACATCAGTATCCACAAAATGATACAGACAATCGAAAGTACTTTTCAAAAGGAACGGGAGTTTATATCTAATGCATCGCACGAGCTGATGACGCCCATTTCTATCCTGCAGTCGAAGATTGAGAACATGTTTGGTCGTGAAGATATCACGGACGATGTCAAAGAACGCCTGCTCGAAATGCAGCGTATCCTAAACCGTCTGAAGAGCATCACCAAAACACTGTTGCTGATATCCCAAATAGAGAACGAACAATTCCTGAAAGAAGACAAAGTGAATATTGCCGAACTGCTCGGCGAGGTTTATGACGAAATATCCATCCGCCTGCAACAGAAAAATATCCAATGCAATATTAATGTTCCGCCTGATCTGGAACTACCGAATGCCAATAAATTTCTGCTATTCAATCTATTTTTCAACCTAATTAATAACGCTATAAAGTATAACCATGAAAACGGAGAGATCACAATCAACGGCTCGGCGGAAGATAAACTTTATACGGTTGTTATAACAGATACTGGAATAGGCATTAGTCCGGAGCAATTGCCGCATATTTTTAATCGTTTTAAAAAGTTCACCAAGTCGCTACAGCAGGACAGCTTTGGTCTGGGGCTGCCGATCGTGAAGTCTATAGCCGATTTTCATAACATCAGGATTGAAGTGCAATCTGAACCCGGCAAGGGCAGCACTTTTAAACTCTTTTTTCCTACTGAGCCAGTAAAAAAGAAGTAGAAAAAATATTTTATAAAATATGCTACTATTTCTATGGATATTATAGAATAATTGATATATTTGCGTCATACAATTCGCCATGAGGGGCCATAGATGGTTCGACACCATGTTTTGTATCCTTTCTCTTCTCATAATTTAGGTTTTATAATTGGTTGCAAAGAGTTCCTGCCCATCAGGAGCTCTTTCTTTTTTAAGACACGATTTAGGGATTTTAAAGATTGATTTTTATGGTCAAACGTCCTTTACCCCCGCACGCCAACCGCCTTGCGCCCCGCAATATTTCAGCAGGATCTTTAAATTTACCGGCATGACATTTGCCGAAAAGATCATCGACTTCAACAATCAATTACATTATACGGGCTCGGCCCTGCCACCAGGCATTCGCATCATGAATCCTTTTCGCGAATATCCCGAAGCCAGGCGAGTGTCTGAGATATTTTATCGCAAGTATTATAGCGATATCAACACCAGGCATCTGATCCTCGGCATTAACCCAGGCCGTTTCGGCGCTGGCCTAACGGGCATTCCGTTTACTGACCCAAAACGGCTGGTCTCCGAATGCCATATTGAATACAATGGCCCTCCGGCACATGAGCCTTCTTCTGTTTTTATTTACGAGATGATCAACGCCTTTGGCGGCCCCGAGCGGTTTTATGGCAAATTGTATATTAATTCGCTTTGTCCGTTAGGATTTACTTCCATCGATGCCAAAGGGAAAGAAACCAATTACAACTACTATGACAGCCCGGCATTGGCGACAACGGTCAACGATTTCATTGTCGAAAATATTCGCACACAAATTGGTCTGGGCATTCAGACAGATGCCTGCTTTTGCTTCGGCACAGGGAAGAATGAGAACTATCTCCGTAAGTTAAATGATAAGCATCATTTCTTCGGTAAGATCGTCGCGCTAGAGCATCCACGATTTATTATGCAGTATAAGAGCAAAAGCAAACAGCAATACATAGATAAATATTTGGCGGCATTTGCAGGGTTATAGATATCGATGTTCTCATCGTTCTCAACGCCAACCGCCACGCCCCACAAAAAAGCGACCCCGCTTTGCAACGGAGCCGCCCGGTTTAGGTTAGTAGAAAGAGTAACTGATATGGTTTAGGTATTAATACTTTGCTGTGTAGCCGGCGGGTACCAGAGACCTGGCCGATTTTACCAAACGCACAAACTCTGATCGATAACCGTCATCATCTTTTCCTTTTGCTGCTTTCGCGATGTCGATAACCTGGTTGAAAGTTGATTGCTGTTTGAACTGCGAATTCCGCAGCAACATACCAAATTCAGCTACCGAAGCAGCAAACCTGAAATCGGCCGTTGCGCTGGTAAAAGATGCCGGCTTATCCTTCACCACAGCCACACTCAACTTGCTGGAATCCGTGCCTGGTTGTTTGTACCTGAATTTTACAGTCATCAGTTCATCGGAATACAGCGTCGAAGGATTTTCTTTGGGTTTCTGGTATTTCAGCGGATCAACACTGCTGCTATAGGCATCTGCAACACCTGCCGGAACTATCTCATACAAAGCAGTCACGGTTTGGCCCGAACCCATGTCGCCGGCATCTTTCATATCGTTATTAAAATCTTCTTTATTTAAAAGGCGGTCTTCGTAACCCACCAACCTATAGGATTGCACCCTGGCCGGGTTGAACTCCACCTGTAATTTTACATCTTTAGCTACCATAAACATGGTTCCGCCAAACTCTTCTATTAGTGTTTTATGAGCCTCAGCAAGGTTATCGATATAAGCGTAATTGCCGTTGCCTTTGTCGGCTAATATTTCCATTTTACTGTCTTTCAGGTTGCCCATACCAAAACCCATTATCGTAATTGGCACATTACTATATCGCTCCCTCGTTATCAGCGTTTCCATATCGCCGTCGCTTGAATCGCCTACGTTAAAATCACCATCGGTACACATAATGATTCGGTTGTTGCCTTTCTTTAAAAAGTTCTCCCGTGCAATGCGATAAGCCATTTTGATGCCGGCTCCGCCTGCAGTTGAACCGCCGGCCTCCAATTCGTCTATTGCATCTTTTATCGTCTGCTTTTCATTGCCGGATGTCGCCGGTAGTTTTAATGCTACTTCACCCGAATAAACCACAATGGCTACCTTGTCTTCGGCCCTCAACTGATCCACCAGCATATTCATCGATGCCTTCACCAGCGGCAATTTGTTAGCTTCAGCCATGGAACCTGATATATCCAGCAGGAATACGAGGTTTGATGGAGGCAACTTGCCCGTATCAATGGTACGGGCTTTTAGGCCTACTCGTACCAGGCGATGCGCGGTGTTCCACGGTGCTGTGGAAATTTCTGTTGTAATGGCTACGGGATCGCCATTTGTCGGACCTGGCAGATCATATTGAAAATAGTTGATCATTTCCTCAACCCGTACTGCATCAACAGGAGGCAATTGCCCATTATTGATAAAGCGCCTTACGTTACTATACGAGGCAGCGTCAACATCAACCGAAAAAGTAGATAAAGGATTTTCTTTCGCATTGTTAAACCCGTTTTCGTTAATGGTTTTGTAACTCTCGTCGTTTGGATTGGAAGTATTATTATAGTAGCCGTTATTAGCGGGATACTTAAGTGAATTAGATTTTTCCAGGGCGATATCATACACAGCCGGAGGTGTAAGGCTCGGTGCACTTGCGGCATAACCCAACGCGGATGATTGGCGCTTTATACCAAGAGCTGAGGTAACCACAACCTCAATTAACTGTGACGCTGATGATTTCAGGTAAACATCGATGCTGTCACTTTTGCCCACTGCCACGGTTTTTCTTTCATAGCCCAGAAAGCTAAAAACCAGGGAGCTGCCATCGGGCGCATCAATTTTATATTGACCGGCGCTGTTGGTTTGCGTTCCAATATTAGTGCCTTTTATTTTTACTGTGGCTCCCGGAATGGGTAGTTTA
>JAICXZ010000012.1 GCA_025934475.1 Mucilaginibacter sp.
AACGCCTTCGTGCTGATCGAGCCTATAGATGAGTCAACCTTCGGTCTCAACAATGAATACTGGCTCAGCTATTACATCGGTAAAGATATCTACGATAAGAAATTCATTTTCCTGCCTGAAAGTATTGTTGAATCAAACTTCATTAAGCTACCCATTGTTAATAAACCGGGCGTGATGATAGGATGAGGTGTTAGTGTTCAGAGATTAGTTAATTAGAGATTAGGCCAGTTGCTCCCTTAAAAACTGGACTATAAAATAGCAGGTTGCAGCCATTATTGACAAGGATTTATTGTCATAATTTCGTAAATAGCAATATTAACAGAACATAATTTTACCATTAAAAAAATATTTGCGCAATTATTTGGAATATTCAATTCCAAATATCTAAATTTCGTAAATAAATAACCTTAATCAATGAATGATGGAGAGACGCCTCTGCCCAACCGCAAGCGTCCGATTTTCGCTGCTGCTGCGATTGTCCTAATAAGCATCGCTGTTTTTTCAATTTACCGCCTGTATCACAAAAAGAGTGTCGTCGACCCTGCCTTCAGCAAGTACATTGAGTCGTACACCACAGGTATCATTTCAAAAGAGAACACAATCCGGATCAGGCTCGCAAGCCAAGTGCAAACTACGCACGCGCAGAACGACCAGCTGCCGGATGGGGTCTTCGACTTCTCGCCTGCTGTAAAAGGCAAAGCCTATTGGGTGGATGAGCGAACCATCGAGTTTCGACCGGAGGCGAAACTCTCGTCCGACCAGAGCTACTCGGCGGATTTTAAGCTGAGCAAGGTCGTCAGCGTGCCCTCGAAGTTTGATGATTTCAAATTCACGTTTGAAACCATCAAGCCCGATTTTACGGTTTCGTTTGCTGGCTTAACAACAGCCACCAACACTTCAACGGACAAGATGAAGCTGGAGGGTTGTGTACAAACTGCCGACGCCGAGGACCCGACGTTGATTGAAAAGCTGCTCACGACCAATTTTGAGTCGCCTGTAGGCATCAAATGGCAGCATAACAGCATCGGCCACTCGCACAAGTTTACAGTCACGGGTCTTATACGTTCAGCGGATCGCGTAAATCCGCTTACCATCAATTGGGATGGCAGTGTGATGAACATCGACAAGCGGGGCAGCCAGGAGTTTGAGGTGCCGGCAATCGGTGATTTCAAGGTACTGAACATTACCGCTGTGCAGGACAATGACCAGTACGTGCTGGTACAGTTCTCGGATGCGATCATGATCGGGCAGGAATTAAAAGGTCTGGTAGGCATCAATAATGTCGAGGATCCCGCCTACACGATCGAAGGGAGCACCGTCAAAATCTTCGCTCCTGAACGCCTGGAAGGCAATTTTACGGCATTTGTCAATGAAGGCGTTGAAAACATCTCGCACCAGAAGATCAGCAAAGCCTTTACCGCGAACGTGTTCTTCGAAAACCGTATGCCATCAGTAACCATCCCCGGCAAGGGCGTTATCCTCCCCGACTCCGGCAAACTCACCATGCCGTTTGAGGCTGTGAACCTGAATGCTGTGGATGTAAGCATTATCAAAATCTATGAGAATAACGTGCCGCAGTATTTCCAATCGAACGGTTTTGACGGGTCAACCGAGCTACGTATGGTGGGTAAGCCAATATTACAAAAGACCATCCACCTTGATCAGCAAAAGGGCATCAATCTGAATAAAAAGAACAGGTTTATGCTCGACATAGATCAACTGGTTAGAACCGAACCCGGGGCTATTTATCGCGTAGTGATTGGATTCAGAAAGGAATATTCTTTGTATAACTGCAACGTTGCCGGAGCATCAACCCTCAAAGCGAAGGATGAAGACAACGAATATGAAGGAGACTACTCCGATCGCGACAACTCGAATAAAGTAAGTGACGAGGACGACGATTTCTGGTCAAAGTACGACAACTACTACCCAGAAAATTACCAATGGGATGAACGTGGCGACCCGTGTACCAACTCCTACTACAACCGCGACCGTTGGGCCATGCGTAACATTATCGCATCCAACATTGGCTTAATAGCCAAACGAGGGGTCAATAACAGCATGGTGGTTGCTGTAACGAGTATCTTGAGCGCACAGCCAATGTCGGGCGTCACCCTACAATTCCTGGACTATCAGAAGCAGGAAATATTTAAGACTACGTCGGATGGTGATGGCCTGGCTAAATTCGACCTGAAACGCAAGCCCTATCTTTTGGTTGCCAGCAAAGGCAGCGAACGCGGTTATTTGAAACTAGACGACGGAAGTTCGCTCCCCCTCTCCCGCTTTGATGTGGGTGGCGACGAGGTACAAGGCGGACTCAAGGGATTCATTTATGGAGAACGCGGCGTATGGCGGCCGGGTGATTCAATCTTCCTGACGTTTATCCTGCAAGATAAATTGAAAACGCTGCCACCCGATCACCCGGTTGAGTTTGAGCTGGATGATCCTGACGGACGCATCTATAAACATATTACGGCTACGCAGTCGGTGGATGGTTTTTATAGTTTCCATACTGCTACCGAAACTTCGAGCCGCACGGGCAACTGGACCGCTAAGGTGAAAGTAGGTGGTGCTTCGTTCACAAAGAATGTTAAGGTAGAGACAATTATGCCGAATCGCCTCAAGATCAACCTGAATTTTGGCGGCGCAACGCAATTGACCAAAGGTGGTGATGTTACTGGCGACTTACAGGCTCGATGGTTGTTTGGCGGCATCGCACAAAACCTCAAGGCCAAGGTTGATGCCTATCTATCGGCACAGCATACTACGTTCAAGGGCTATGACGATTACATCTTTGACAACCCGACGCTAAGCTTCAATACCCAAACAGCTACGGTATTTGAAGGGAAGCTGGATGCGAATGGCAAGGCCACAGTCAAGCCGGACATTGATGTAGACAAGCAGGCTCCCGGTCAGCTGAAAGCTAACTTTATGATAAAAGTGTTTGAACCCGGAGGTAATTTCAGCATCCAGGGTATATCAATGCCATACAATGTGTACGATGGCTATGTAGGTATCAAGACGCCTAAAGGCAGCGACCTATCAGGCATGCTATTCACCAACCGCGATAATGAGATTGATATTGCCGATTTAGATACTAAAGGCGTACCCTTCAGCGGTAGCCGTGAGGTGCAATTGGAATTGTACAAAATCCAGTGGCGCTGGTGGTGGGATGAATCAGGTAATGAGTTCAGCAACTTTACCCAGGATCGCTATAATAAGCTTATCAAGACCGAATCGGTGCAACTCAACAACGGTCGCGGTAAGTGGAATCTGCATATCAGCAACGATGATTGGGGCCGTTACCTATTGCTGGTGAAAGACCCGCAAACCGGCCACTCAACGGGCAAAGTGCTCTATGTGGATTGGTCTAACTGGACCGAGAGGCTCCAGCAAAGTAATCCAACCGAGGCCGCGATGCTTTCCTTTACTTCGAATAAAACCGCTTACAAAGTTGGAGAGGAGGCCACATTAACCATCCCGACCAGTGGCGGCGGCCGTGCGCTGATCAGTATCGAAAATGGCAGTAAAGTACTACAGACAGCCTGGATCGATACTAAAAAAGGTCAAACCCAATACACCTTCAAGATCGACGGCACCATGGCGCCAAACATTTTTGTGAACGTAACATTGCTGCAGCGCCATGCGCAAACCGTCAATGACCTGCCTATCCGGATGTACGGCGTGATTCCGCTCCAGGTTGATGATCCGCAGACTATCCTTAAGCCGGTGATCTCGATGCCGGATAAGATCAGGCCTGAAACACAATCGGCAGTAACGGTTTCGGAGGCGAACGGAAAAGCAATGACTTATACCATTGCGATCGTTGATGAAGGTTTGCTGGACATTACCAATTACAAAACACCCAACCCGCACGATGCCTTCTATGCTCGTGAGTCGCTTGGTGTAAAGAGCTGGGACCTGTTCGATTACGTAATCGGTGCATTTGGCGGGGGTTTAGAACGTATCGTGAGTATCGGTGGCGACGGCACAAACGGCATGAATCATAACGTACAGGTGAATCGCTTTAAGCCGGTGGTCAAATTCCTCGGGCCATTCCGCCTCAATGCCGGCGAAAGGCAGACCAAACGCTTTATCTTGCCCCAATACATTGGCGCTGTCAAGGTAACGGTGATTGCCGGACACGACGGCGGTTATGGCTTTGCCGATAAAGAAGTAGCGGTAAAGAAACCGTTGATGATCCTGGCTACCCTGCCGCGCGTGCTGGGTCCAACTGAAAAGATCCAATTACCCGTAACGGTATTTGCTTTGGAAGACAAGGTGAAAAACGTGAACGTTGAAGTACAATCCAATGCCTTCAGCAACCTTGCCGGGAATAATAAAAAGTCGGTAAGTTTTGCAAAAACCGGCGATCAGCTGGTAACATTCGACCTGGACGTGAAGGATTTTATTGGCGTAGGAAAGGTTAAGATCATCGCCAAAGGCGCCGGTGAAACAGCGGCTTATGATGTGGAATTGAATGTCCGCAATCCTAACCCGCCGATAACCAAAGTGATTGAAAAGGAACTGAAGCCCGGCGAAGTGTGGACGATGCCTTATGCATCAATAGGAATGACAGGCACAAACAGGGCAACACTAGAAGTAGCTACCATCCCGCCATTAAACCTGACTAAGCGCCTGGATTACCTGATCGAATATCCTTATGGCTGCGTGGAGCAAACCACCTCCTCCGGTTTTCCGCAATTGTATCTGAGCCAATTGATGGATCTCACTTCGAGACAAACGGCCGAGATAGATAGGAACATTAAGTCGACCATCAGTCGCTTGAAGAACTTCCAGACAACCGACGGCGGGCTTAGCTACTGGCCAAATGAAGCTGAATCAGATGAATGGGGTACTAATTACGCCGGTCACTTTATGCTGGCTGCGCAGGGTAAGGGGTACTCCCTGCCTATAGGGTTCATCGAAAACTGGAAGAAGTATCAGAAAATGAAGGCCCTCACCTGGGCACCTGATTCGCGCAGCTTCTATGGGGCTGATCTGACCCAGGCCTACCGTCTGTACCTTCTGGCATTGGCACGTTCGCCTGAGCTAGGTGCGATGAACCGCCTGCGTGAGTTTAAATACATTAGCCCAGAGGCTCGCTGGCGACTTGCTGCGGCATATAAATTGGTTGGGCAGCCAGAGATTGGCCTACAGTTGATAAACGGGCTGTCAACTGCCGTTAAGCCGTATTACACGCTGTATGGCACTTACGGCTCCGATCTCCGCGATGAAGCTATGATCCTTGAAACGCTTACACTCCTTGGCCAGCAGCAAAGAGCATCGGCACAATTGAGAATAGTTGCCGCACGGCTTTCACAGGACGATTGGTACAGCACGCAAACCACAGCTTACTCGTTGGTGGCGATTTCAGAGTATTGCGGCAAAAACCATGCTTCAGCCAAGATGCAGTTTAACTTTAACTCGGCAAATGTTGATGCGAAGTCTTATATCTGGCAATCCGATTTAGCGGCAAATGGTGGTAAAGTTACACTTAAGGATATTGGCGGCAATAGATTATATGTAAGGCTGATACAGCGCGGACAACCGTCATCCGGCCAGGATGTACAATCGGTGAGTAATCCGGATATCCTGCAAATGCGCATAGGCTATTTTACGCTAACGGGGCATATGATCGAACCAACCAAACTGAAACAGGGAACTGATTTCGTAGCCCAGGTAAATATCAAAAACCCGGGGACACGCGGCCGGTATGATAACATGGCGCTGTCGCAGATATTCCCATCGGGATGGGAAATCATCAACACAAGGATGAACGATACAACCCAGGCATTCAACTCCTCGCCTTCGGACTATCGTGATATTCGTGACGACCGGGTGAATACGCACTTTAGCGTTGCAGAAGGCAAAGAGGTGACGTATTATGTAACGCTTAATGCTGCCTATGCAGGTAAGTATTTCCTGCCAGCGGTGTCCTGTGAAGCGATGTATAATCATTCGATCAACGCAGTGCAGAGAGGGAAATGGGTGGAGGTGGTGAAGTAGTGAGTGGTGAATAGTGAATGGTCAGTGTTTAGCCAAACCCTGTAGTTATCAATTGACACACTCACCATTCACTGTTCACATTATGGTAAGTGATTGGTTAATTGGTTAACTTGTGATTAGTTAATCAGTGATAAGATTATGAAAGTGGAGTTTTTGGATGATATATCGGGCGACGGTCATTATCCACTGGAGGACCCGAACCGGTTGATCAGGCTGTATGATTTTGATTTGGAGGAAGCGCTGAAATTCAGAAATGCAATACAGGCTAAACTGCTCGATAAGGAAGAACCATTACAGCTTGTAAACGAGCCCTATATCACAGAGATTGCTTGTAATCTTGAATTTAGGATTGGAGAATCCGATGCCGGTATTACGACATCGGACTTCATAAACTTCTATTGTGATCTTACTTTAGACGGCTATAAACATATGCTTTGGATGATGGAGCCATTTTGTGACGCTAAAAATGATGATGCATACCAATTCACATCTTATCAGTGGCTATATGATCCGACAGATGATGCAATTGACCTATTATTTTCACCCGGAGGCTCCTGGTAGACAAAAGACCGGGTAGAGACGCAAAATTTTGAGTCTCTACGTCCGGGTCGTTATTCGGCCCGGAACAACCCATACTTTAAAATACAGTAAATGGCGCGGAAGCCGTCCTTCCATCCTATCTTCTTGCCGTCTTCATAGGTGCGGCCATAGTAGGAAATACCGACTTCGTAGATGCGAATACGAGGTATACGGGCTATTTTTTGGGTCACCTCGGGTTCGAACCCAAAACGTTGTTCTTTTAATTGGATTGACTGGATGATACTCGTATCAAAAAGCTTATAGCAGGTCTCCATATCTGTCAGGTTCATGTTGGAAAACATGTTGGAGAAAAATGTGAGCCAGCGGTTACCGATAGTATGCCAGAAAAACAGGATACGGTGCGGGTTATTGCCCATAAAACGCGAGCCGTATACAACATCGGCAAAACCATTGCAAATGGGTTTTAACAGATCATTGTATTCAGCAGGGTCGTACTCAAGGTCAGCGTCCTGTATGATGAGATACTCGCCGGTGGCTTTGGAAATACCAGTATGCAGTGCGGCGCCTTTACCTTTATTGACCTCATGCTTAAAGTATTGGATATCGAGATCAGGATTGACAACCTTGTAATCGGCAATGGCTTGTTCGGTATGATCTTTAGAGGAATCGTTAACAATAATGATCTCTTTTTGAATGCCATGTATGAGTTCAGTCGCCTTAATTTTATTTAAGATCAAGTGTATCGTGTCGCCTTCATTATAGGCAGGTATAATAATGGATAACTTTTTTAACTTCATTTCATGCGACTAAGGCTAAACGGCTTAAGAAACCGCTTAAAGAAACCAAAAATAATAATATTACCCGCTTTTTTGCTGGGTTCGCTCCTGTGGTTTTGGTTTTGCCTGCCACGGACGCTGTTCACTTACCCTACTTCGTATGTGATTGATGACGATCGCGGGCAGTTGCTCGGCGCATCCATTGCCAGTGACGGACAATGGCGCTTCCCTTATGACACGAACGTTCCGATAAAATTCAAGCAGTGCATCATTGCGTTCGAGGATAAACGTTTTGAGCATCACATCGGCGTAGATTTCCTGGCGTTGGGCAGGGCCCTTAAGCAAAATCTAGGTGGCCGGCATGTAGTGAGCGGCGGCAGTACGCTCACGATGCAGGTTATCAGGTTGTCGACTAAAGACAAACGCACCTACTGGAATAAGATTTCGGAGATTTTTAAGGCCATGCGGCTTGAGATCAAATACAGCAAAAAAGAAATATTGGCGATGTATGCAAGTAATGCACCCTTCGGCTCAAACGTGGTTGGTTTGGATGCAGCTTCGTGGCGTTACTATGGCCGCAGCCCTGATAAGCTTTCCTGGGGCGAAATGGCGGCTATGGCGGTGCTGCCAAACTCTCCCGCTCTTGTCCATCCCGGCAGGAACAGAAAATTGTTGTTAAAGAAGCGAAACATGCTGCTCGACAAGCTGCACGAACAGGGCGTTATCGATGCATCGACGGCATCACTGGCGAAACTCGAGCCTATCCCAGATCAGCCTTTGGCACTGCCTCAATTGGCCCATCACCTGCTGCAACGCTTTAAGGCAGATCATCTGTTGACGCCTGATAGTTTGACAAGGGTAAAGACAACGATCCGCTCCAGCTTGCAAAAGCAGGTAAATGATATTCTGGAACGTAATCATGATGTTTTGAAAGGAAATGACATCAACAATATTGCCGCCGTGGTAATCGATGTGGAAACAGGTGCCACCCTGGCTTATGCCGGCAATATATCGCATCCTGAGGATACTACGATGCAAAGCGATGTGGATGTGGTCAATGCACCACGTAGCCCTGGCAGCACGCTGAAACCCTTATTGTATGCGTCGATGCTTCACGATGGGCTGATATTACCCAATAGCCTGGTTCCGGATATCCCGACCCAAATATTGAGCTTCCATCCCAAAAACTTCGATTTGGTATATGACGGGGCTGTACCCGCTTCGCGCGCTTTATCCCGTTCGCTCAATGTCCCTGCTGTAAAGATGCTGCAGCAATATAAGTTCGAGCGATTTTACGATTTACTGCACGAAGTTGGGATGACCACATTGAATAAGCCAGCAGATCATTATGGCTTATCCCTAATCTTAGGCGGCGGCGAAAACACGCTCTGGGAACTCAGCGGTGCTTATGCGGATATGGCACGCGTACTTAATCACTATAACGGCCCTTATAACGGCAAATACGATACTGCTGATTTCCATAATCCCGTTTATTCGATTCAGCCGCAAAAGGAACATCATCTCGATAAAAATGGCTTATTTGACGCCGCTTCCATCTATTACACTTTCCAAGCGATGGAAGAAGTGATGCGTCCGGGCGAGGAGATGCTATGGCAGCAATTCAGCTCGACACAGCGTATCGCGTGGAAAACAGGTACCAGCTTTGGCTTTCGGGATGGCTGGGCCCTTGGCATAACGCCAAGATATGTGGTTGGCGTTTGGGTGGGTAATACCGACGGAGAAGGCCGTCCGGGACTTACGGGTATCAATACAGCCGCTCCTATTATGTTCCAGATATTCCGGTTGCTCCCGGTATCACGCGAATGGTTCAGGATGCCTATTAATGACATGGTGAAGATCAAAGTTTGCCACCAAAGCGGTTATCGCGCCGGAATTTATTGTGATGACGTGGATCAGATGTGGGTTCCGAAAAGTGGATTAAAAGCTCCTGTTTGCCCATGGCATCAACCCATTCACCTCGACAATACCGGCAAGTGGCAGGTAACCGGCGACTGTATGACCCCTTCAGCGATGATCACCAAAAACTGGTTTGTGCTGCCGCCGTCTATGGAATATTATTACAAGGCTAAGAATTATCAGTATCATGTTCTCCCGCCATACAGACCCGATTGCGCACTCGCGGTTAAAAGCAACCCGATGGAAATCATTTATCCCAAAGAAGGCGCTAAGGTTTACGTTCCTTTAGAAGTTGATGGCAAGCGTGGACGAATGGTATGTAATGCGGCACACAGGCAATCGGGTATCAAGATATTCTGGCATTTGGATGATCAATATATGGGCGAAACTACCGATTTTCACCAGATGGCATTAAATCCACCAGAGGGTCATCATAAACTTACTTTGGTAGATGCCAATGGCAACACCACGGAAGTGAGCTTTGATATAGTGGCGAAATGAGTTTGTAGTTGGCGGTTTACAATTGGCAGTAAAAGCGATTAAAAGAGACAACTGCAAAATGCCAACCGGAAACTGCCAACTGAAACAGCTATCTTGCCATGAACTATTATTATAAATATAATGCTCGAACAATACGATCTGCACAACATAATGGTGCTGGATATTGAAACGGTACCACAATACCGGAATCATGAGGAGGTGCCTGAGGCTATCCAAAAACTATGGGACCAGAAGACGCTTTTCACACGCAAGGATGAAACTGCGGAGGACTTCTACGGTCGTGCTGGTATCTGGGCTGAATTTGGAAAGATCATTTGCATATCCGTTGGGATATTTACCCGTGGAAAAGGCACCGGATTGAGGGTAAAATCCTTTTATGACCATGACGAGAAGGAATTGCTGATCAAGTTCTGCGAACTACTCAATTCTCAACCTGCATCACTAATTCTTTGCGCACACAATGGCAAAGAATTCGATTTCCCGTACCTGTGCCGCAGGATGCTGATCAATAGTGTCAAAATCCCATCTCAGCTTGATATTTCGGGCAAAAAGCCATGGGAAGTGAATCATCTGGATACGATGGAATTATGGAAATTCGGGGACTACAAGAATTACACGTCGCTCAATCTACTTACTGCAATCTTCAATATTCCGACTCCAAAGGATGATATCGACGGCAGTATGGTTGGCCAGGTTTATTGGGTAAATAACGACCTGGAACGGATTGCAACTTATTGTCAGAAAGACGTTGTTGCAACAGCACAACTCATCCGGCGCTATCGTGGAGAAGACTTGATAAACGATGAAAATATAGCTCTCGTTTGAATATATGCTGCAGGTAAAAGATCTAAAAGTTCGATTCAAAACGCGCGACGGTTTCGTTGAAGCCGTGAAGGGAAGTTCATTCACTTTAAAAAAAGGCGAAACTGTTGGCATCGTTGGCGAATCGGGCTCAGGAAAATCGGTAACATCGCTGGCCATCATGAGGCTTCATGATCCAACAGCCACAGTTATTGAAGGCCAGCTCCTATTAAACGATACAGATATTTTAAAACTGGACGAAGACGAGATGCGTCACATACGGGGCAACCAGATCGCCATGATCTTCCAGGAGCCGATGACTTCGCTTAACCCTGTATTAACCTGCGGACACCAGGTAACAGAAGCCATCCGTCTGCATTTGGGTGTAAACAGCGAGGAAGCCAAAGAACGTGCCATACAGCTCTTTAACGAGGTGCAGCTGCCAAGACCTGAAGTGATGTTTAACAGTTATCCACATCAGATATCGGGTGGTCAGAAACAACGCATCATGATTGCCATGGCGCTCTCCTGCGACCCGGAAATACTGATCGCAGATGAACCTACTACCGCACTGGATGTAACTGTTCAAAAGACCATTATCGAGCTATTGCAGCGACTTAAGGCGGAACGCAACATGAGCTTGATCTTCATCTCACACGATTTGGGTGTTGTAAGTGAGATAGCCGACCGCGTTATTGTAATGTACAAAGGCGATATTGTGGAAGAGGCTGCGACCAAAACCATATTTTCTAACCCAAAACATCCTTATACCAAGGGGTTGCTGGCCTGTAGGCCCTCGCCTGAGTATCATTTGAAAAGACTACCGGTTGTTGCGGATTTTCTCGATAGCTCCGGAAAAAATGGAACGTCAATTGAAAAGATCAGGGAACAATATGCTTACAAGCCTGAAGAGATAAGCCAGCATCGCAAAAAACTATACGAGCAAAAACCTATACTCAAAATCAACGACCTATGTACGTGGTTCCCTGTTGGCGGAGGTTTATTCGGTAAAAAGAAGGATTATGTAAAAGCAGTCAACAAAGTAAGCTTTGACGTCTATCCGGGAGAAACTTTGGGGTTGGTAGGTGAATCCGGTTGCGGAAAATCCACATTGGGCCGAAGTATTCTAAGACTGGTAGAACCAACTTCAGGCAATGTCAACTTCGAAAATACCGATCTGCGCAAACTTGGTAAACACGATATGCGCAACATGCGTCGCGATATCCAGATCATTTTCCAGGACCCCTACTCTTCTTTAAATCCTCGTCTTACTGTAGGCGATTCATTAATGGAGCCTTTGCAAGTGCATCAGCTTTACGAGAATAATACTAAACGAAAAAAAAGAGTACTCGAACTTTTGGAAAGAGTGAATCTGCCCGTCGAATACTTCAATCGTTATCCGCATGAATTTTCAGGAGGCCAAAGGCAGCGCATTGTGATTGCACGCGCATTGGCTTTGCATCCTAAGTTTATCATTTGTGATGAATCAGTTTCGGCACTGGATGTTTCGGTTCAAGCGCAGGTCCTCAATCTCATTCGCGAATTGCAACAGGAGTTTAACCTGACTTACATTTTCATCTCGCATGATCTTTCCGTAATCAAACATATCTCAGACCGCGTTATGGTGATGAACAAAGGCGAGATCGTAGAATCAGGTGGGCCAGATGAAATTTACTACCATCCCCAAAATGAGTACACGAAAAGACTCATCGATTCTATTCCGGGAAAGTAAGCCACAGCGCATCACAACCGAACTATTCTTTTAAAATCGTATATTTGAGTAGTATGAATGTTGCAGAAGCAATAAGTGTTGATAAGGATATTTTAAATGGAACCCCGGTTTTCAAAGGCACACGAGTGCCGGTGAAGAATTTATTTGATTACCTCGAAGCCGGTGATTCACTGAATGATTTTTTAAACGATTTCGATTATATTTCTAAAGAGTCGTGCCTCACCGTGCTAGAAATGCATAACCATCGCAATAATTAAAAACCAACTTTCTGGATTTCGCATTCCTAACTTTCCATTTACCCAATCTTCGTACTTTTATCATTATAAAATCTATCTATGTCTAAAAAGAAAAACAACTCCTCTATCAAGCAGGTGCTCACCCAAATGGTATTGGATGTATTTGAAAAAAGCAGAAACGCCCCACTCAATTATAAACAGGTTTCGGCCCAGCTTAATATTCACGATCAGGAATCGCGCGAGATTATCCTCGAAATACTAAAAGAAGAGGCCAAAAAGTCGGTCCTTAAAGAGGTGTCGCACGGCAAATTCCAGATGAAGGAGCTTAAAACTTTTATCGAGGGTGTGGTGGATATGACCAATGATGGCTCGGCCTACATTGTAACAGACGATGAGGATGAAACGGATATCTACGTTGCCCCGCGTAAACTGCGAAATGCATTAAACGGTGATCGTGTTAAGGTATACGTTTATGCCAAAGGCCGCGGTCAGCGTAAAGAAGGTGAGGTGATCGAGATACTCCATCGTGCCAAAATGGAGTTTACCGGCATCGTGAAGGTTTCTGAGCGCTTTGCATTCTTTATCCCCGACGACCGCAAGATGCAGCACGATATCTTTATCCCTCTCAGCGATCTTAATGGCGCCGGAAACGGGATAAAAGCCGTAGCTGAAATTACAGACTGGCCGGCCGGCGCAAAAAACCCTATCGGGCGCATCAAACACGTATTGGGTATCCAGGGTCAGAATGACACCGAAATGAACGCCATCCTGGCGGAATACGGCTTTCCACTCTCATTCCCGGCTGTGGTTGAACGCGAATCTGAAGAAATTCCCGATGTGATCACTCCTGAAGAAATCGCGAAGCGGAGAGATTTTAGAGAAACTTTAACCTTTACCATCGACCCGTTTGATGCCAAGGACTTTGACGACGCTATATCCTTCAAATACTTAGAGAATGGAAATTATGAAGTCGGGGTTCATATTGCAGACGTATCGCATTATATCCAGCCAGATTCAGCATTGGATAAAGAGGCTTTAGAAAGAGCGACATCAGTTTATCTTGTTGACAGGGTAATTCCAATGCTACCCGAAAGATTATCAAATGGCCTTTGCTCACTTCGTCCAAATGAAGACAAGTTATGCTTCGCGGCTGTATTCGAACTCAATGAAGAAGCGCACGTAGTTAATGAATGGTTCGGCAAAACGGTGATCCACTCCGACAGGCGTTTCGCATATGAGGAAGTTCAGGATATCATCGAAAATAAATCCGAAGAGTTATCAAAAGAGATTCACAAGTTAAACGCCCTGGCCTATAAACTGCGCGAACGAAAGTTCAAAAACGGAGCCATCAGCTTTGAGAGTACGGAAGTAAAATTTAATCTTGATGAACATGGCAGGCCTATTGGCGTCTATATCAAGGAACGTAAAGACGCCCACAAACTGATTGAGGATTTCATGCTGCTGGCTAACCGCAAAGTAGCCGAATTTGTAAGCAAACTGGGTAAAGGCAAAAACAAATACACCTTTGTTTACCGTGTGCATGATTCGCCCAAGCCTGAAAGTCTGGCCAATTTCGCGCAGTTTGCTTCGAGGTTTGGGTATCGGATCAATACTAAGTCGGATAAGGAGATCGCAAAATCACTTAACTTCCTGATGGAAGACGTGGAAGGCAAAAAAGAGCAAAACGTGCTTACCCAGTTGGCCATTCGGTCAATGGCAAAAGCCATTTATACAACTAAAGGTTCGAGCCACTATGGGTTGGCTTTTGATCATTACACGCATTTCACTTCACCGATACGGCGCTATCCCGATGTGATGGTGCACCGACTTCTGTTTCACTACCTGCATCACGCGCAGTCCGCTAATGCTGCATTTTATGAGAAACTTTGTGAACATTGCTCGCAAATGGAGAAAAAGGCCGCTGATGCCGAACGTGCTTCGGTTAAATACAAACAAGCTGAATTCTTACAGGACCAGATCGGCAACATTTATACAGGCATTATATCTGGCGTAACAGAATGGGGTATGTATGTCGAAATCATCGAGAACAAATGCGAAGGTATGATACGCCTGCGCGAGATAACTGACGATTTCTATACCCTGGATGAAAAGAACTATGCGATCATTGGTCAAAGGAAAAAGAAAGTTTATCAACTCGGCGACGAGGTTAGGATCAAAGTAAAAAACGTGGATCTCACCAAGAAGCAGATAGATTTCTCGTTAGTACAGGATTAATTATTTACTGAATTATCGATTTACTGAATTATTGATTTATCATACTTTTAAACCTTATAATTGTGGAAAATTTCGAAAGAATAGAATTCGCAGAAGCATTTAAGAAACGCACAAAGAAATTTGTTGTAGATAATATTAAGCTTTTTCGCCAACTACCAAAAACTGAAGAAGCAAAGATAATTGGACGGCAGTTATTGCGATCATCATCGTCTGTTGGGGCAAATTATAGAGTTGTTTGTCGGGCAAGATCACAGGCCGAATTCCACTCTAAATTGTCTACCGTTGTTGAAGAGGCGGATGAGTCAGCATTCTGGATGGAGGTCTTAATCGAAGCAGAAATTGTAAAGGAAGGTGAATTGGCTTTTTTACTTAAGGAAGCAAACGAGATTTTAAAAATTACAGCAGCGTCTCGCAAGACAGTTTCTACCAAATAATTCAATAAATCAATAATTCGGTAATTCAATAATTTAATGACGAGACTGAACGATCTGCAGGAACTGATAAGTAAAGAAGTAAACCAACTCGAATACCCAGCATATCCTGCAGAATTATACGAGCCGATCAAATAT
>JAICXZ010000773.1 GCA_025934475.1 Mucilaginibacter sp.
AGCGCCAATATGCCTTTAAATATGGCCGATCCAGTAAGTGGCGTGGTATGCTTGGGGACGTGCGTTAAGGGAAGCACCAGCCGGTTCATAATTAACCAGATGATAACGCCATAAACTATAGCGACCAGGTATTTAGTCTTCAAAAAAGCTGAAAAACTTGGATAAAGAATAAAAAGCAAGATACTCCAAACGGATGCTATCAGGTAGTGAAATAAAATTCCCCACAACATCATGGTGACGCCGCCTGAAAATGCTTTCGTGCCAAACCAGCCGCTCGCGATATATTGAAATACCACCATCGGTGGCGTTTTACCGCTGATGATTAGTGCGGCAATAGCATCCAGTGTGCCTGTTAATAAACAAAGCCACAGAATAGTTAATGTTTTGCTGTTTCTCATAACGATTAAGGCCAGGAGTATTTCGGAATTATGAAATATAACAAATCTGGTTCAATAATGTAACGACTTTCTCTGTTTTACAGTCTCCTCTTTAACAAACTTGACGCGCGAGAAGGTTAGGCTAAAATTATTTGTGTGATTTTCAATTTATTGTGAATTTACAAGGAACTATGTATTGCATAGTACAATATAAAACATATATCTTTAATTAAAATTAATCAAACCAACATGAGATCGTTTATTATTACATTATTACTGCTGGCAGCCGGCGGTACTATATGCAAGGCGCAATGCGACCAAAGACTGAGTGCAGTATCGTCCAAAACCACGCACCTGGATGCCAGTGGAGCTGTTAAACATTCGGACGATGAATCAACTACCGTCTCGTTCGACAAATCGAACATCACCGTAATCGTTAATCACGATGGCAACGATGATAAAATGACGGGAACCGTTAAGAGCTATGCCTGCGACTGGAAGATTCCTTTTAAAGAAGGCAAAACTTCCATGAACATCTCGCTTACCAATGATAATGGTGAGTCCAGAGACTTCAGTGTTACCATTGAGGGGAAAGATGGTAAGGTGACATTGATGGCCGAAAGCCCGCAGGAGCCCGATGATAAGATCAGACTGGACATTGACAAATTCGAGACTGTGAAATAATTGCGGATACCTCAGTTTTTAGAAAGATCGCCTATTAATTAGCACGCGATCTTTTTTATTGGGTGTACATTTAACACTGTAACACATAATTTACATTTGCAAAAGATTCTTTTTCAAACAAAACTTTTCTATTTTTCTCAAACTATTTCCAGGGGCTCAGGTTATTTCATAACCAACTCCGGATTTAGCAATATTTTGTAAAGAAGAGTCGTTTTGATATAATTGAAAAAATTAATTAAGTAACCAGAATTTATGAAAAAACCAATTTTAATTGTAACCGCTTTATTGAGCTTCTGTCTATTTGTAAATACCTCGTTTGCGCAAACCGCTCCAACCGGAGATGTGAGCGTTACGATGGCAGGATCAGATAATACCAGTGTATCAGCTTTTTTAGTTAAAGTAGCAAATCTTAACCAGGCATTGGCGGCATCGGGCCCGTTCACAGTGTTCGCACCAACTAACGACGCCTTTACCAAACTTTCTACTCCTAAACTGGATAGCTTGATGGCCGATCCTGCAAAAATAGCTACGCTGTTAAAAGCTCATACGGTAGTAGGTAAATACGCAAAAGATGATATTGTAAAAGCATTGAATGCTTCAAAAGACCGTAAAGTAGTTTTTAAAACGATCGACGGTGCTGGTCTGACCCTTACCTATACTGGTGGCAAGCTAGTGCTAACCGATGCAAAAGGTAACTCAGCGAACGTGCTGCTCTATAATCTTCAGGCAACCAACGGCGTTGTTCATGGACTGAGCGATGTGATGGGTAAGTAACATCAACTTTAAAATAAATAAAGAGCCCGGTACTTTTTGTGCCGGGCTCTTCGTTTTTATATATAAGTTTAATCGCTGTAAAGTTGCAGGAAAGCCGTCGGCGTGCATGATAAGCGCTTTTTAACGCGGTGTAAAAAGTACAAAAAGCTCCAATTATCCACAGTCCCTATTAGTTGAAACCGGAATGTTAATAATTTTGTCACTTTTTGATATTGAGGCGGTTGTTTTGTAAATAACTGATAATTAATATGATGTATTTTAAATTAAGTCGATACAAATGACTTGTGGAAATTGTTTTGGCGAAAACGAAATACTTATACACACTGCTTGACTTTTAATCGCTGTTTTTCATAGATTTATAATATTGTGAACCAACCCCAGCGCATTATTGAGATAAAAGGACTAATCCGTGAAAAAGCATGGAAGCGGATTGTTTTTTCCGATGAAGGTTTAACTATTGAGAAACCTCTTCGCATCGGCCGCGATACTTTTATTCCCAGTGAGAGTATCG
>JAICXZ010000220.1 GCA_025934475.1 Mucilaginibacter sp.
CGGTATAATGCAGTTCGAGGCCCGGTGAAGTGGAAGTTTGTATTATTTCCCTGACACCCTTCATGTGATTGAAAATGGCGTTTCGGTTATGGTCGATAACCGTGCCGCCCTGGCCATTTTCGTCCAGGAAGCCCTGCTTAACCCCATAATCGTGCGTGCTGATAAAATCAATTGGTGTGTTGTCCCGGTGGCAAAAATTTATCATATCCAAAACCCAGGCGTTACCGGCAGTGGCAGGTCCGCCGACCCTGAATTTCTTCGAAACGCTTTTTATGGCGAGAGCGGTTTCGCGGTACAGCTTGAAGTAGTCCTGCTGGTCGCCGGTAAAGAAACCACCTTTCAGGTTCGGCTCGTTCCAGATCTCAAAATACCAGCTGGCCACCTCTTCTTCGCCGTAGCGTTCTACCCAATGGTTAACCGTGGCTTTGATCAGATCGTCCCATTTCTGGTAGTCCCGTGGAGGAGTAACATTCCCCCTCCACCAAAATATCGTATTGCTCCCACTCGCCAACCCGCCCGGCATAAAGCCGACTTCCACGAAAGGCTTCATTTTTATCCTTAGTAGGAAATCAAAAAGCTCATCGATATACTGCCAGTTGTAGACAGACTTCCCTTTATCTTCAAAATAAACGCCCATGTCGTCCGACAAGAGTCCATGAAAGCGGATATACTTAAACCCGCATTCGTCATGTGCCATCTTTAGTTGTCGCTGCCAGTCGGCTCGCAGACCCTCATTGGCGCGGCCGGCGCCTACACATAAATTGGAGCTTTGCGGGAGGACACCTTTTACATCATTTAAATCAACCTCGATGGTTCTTTCGAGATGACTTGTTTGAGCAGTTGCGGTAGTTATCAACAATAAATAAAAACAAGCTACATAAACTAATATATTCCTCATTTTGTACAGATTAATTGTGGCTTTCAGGTTATTTACCTGGTAACATGAATAGTAGTGAGCAGCCGGATATCCCTTGATGACGATCCCGCCAAAATCTTGTAGTCACCTGGTTCGGTAACCCATTTTTTCCCCGTTTCATCAAAATAGGCAAGGTCACTGACATTGAATTTCATAGACACACGGGCTGTTCCATTCGCATCAACGGGAACCTTAGCAAAAGCCTTTAGCTCTTTTTCCGGCCTTAGCACAACTGAATGTGGTTTGCTGACATACAATTGTATAGTCTCTTTGCCGCTGACTTGTCCGTTATTTTTTACTTTCAGGGCAACCTGGACAACATCTCCTTTTTTGTAGGTTTTCTTATCGGTTGTTAAGTCCGTATAATCGAAGGTTGTATAGGAGAGACCATAACCAAATGGATAAAGGGGTTCAATTCTTTTAGTATCGAACCAGCGATAGCCGACCAGTATTCCTTCTTTGTATTTTACATTAAAATCGTTGCCGGGATAGGCATTGAGGGCATGAGCCGGCGATTGGCCGAGTGAAGCGGGGAACGTAAAAGGCAGTTTGCCTGAAGGGTTTATTTTACCGGTCAATACATCAGCAAGTGCATTGCCATTTTCGCAGCCATTATACCACGACCATACAATGGCATGATTGTTTTGCTTGATTTTTCCGATATCATAAGGCGCGCCGCCAACTACAACGATAATCGTATTGGGATTAGCTGCTGTTACAGCATCGACCAGGTCCTGTTCGCCAAAAGGGAGACCTAAATCCCGGCGATCTCTTGATTCGCTTTCATAATCGCGATTACCCCCAATAAACAGGATGGCAACATCCGACTTTTTAGCAGCCGCTACCGCCTCCTGTATCATTGCCGGGTCTGCTTTCGATGTCTCGTCGTTGATGTTAGGGCCGGTTTGCTTGAAAACACCGGAATAACCCTGTGCGAAATTAATGGTGACTTTATTACCAAGCCGGTTTTGCAGTCCAGCCAGGGCGGTAACTTCGTAACGGGCCTTTACACCGGCGCCAAAACCCCCAAGGTGAAAGGTGCGGGTGGCATTGTCGCCGATTACTGCAATGCTTTTTATGGCCGAAAGATTTAATGGCAATAAATGCCGGTCGTTTTTTAATAAAACGATAGATTCCGAAGCAATATCATAAGCGGTCTTGCTATGTTCAGGAGTATTTATTTTGCCGTCGGTGAATTTGTCACTTAAAGAAGTGTGATAGATCACCCATAAAATGCGGCGTACTTTCTCATCTATTGCCTTTATGCTTACTTTGCCGGCTTTGACGGAGTCGAGAAGCTTTGCAGCAAAATAATAGTTGTTGTAAGGCGGATCGGAGCCCATTTCTACGTCAAGCCCATTATTGGCAGCATTGACGGTGCTATGCGTACCGCCCCAGTCGCTGATGACTGCTCCTTTGAATCCCCATTCGCCTTTTAATATTTTCTGGAGCAGATAACTGTTTTCGGAACAGTAAGCGCCTCTAAGTTTATTGTAAGCCGACATGATGGTCCAGGCATTGCCTTCGGTTATTGCGGCTTTAAAAGCTGGCAGATAGATCTCGCGCAAAGCACGCTCATCTACCTCGACATTGATTCGCCCGCGCTCAACTTCCTGGTTATTTACAGCAAAATGCTTAACACAAGCAGCAACATTTTGGCTTTGAATTCCCTCTACCGCTTGAACCGCTAAACGGGTATTCAAATAAGGGTCTTCGGAGTAATACTCATAAGTTCTGCCGCAAAGCGGTGTACGGGCAATATTAAAGGCAGGGGCCAGGATGATATTCTTTTTTCGGGCTTTCGATTCTTCACCCAAATCATGGCCGTAACGATAGGCCAGCGTTGGGTTCCAGGTAGCTGCAATCGCCGAACCGTTAGGGAAAAAAGTGGCAGAGTCAGTAGTCAGATTTGCTGACGCCCAGCCCTCTTTAATATCTTCACGGACGCCAAGTGGGCCATCGTCGGTCATCAATCCAGGTATGCCGAGACGTTCAACACCGGCAGTGCCAAAAATGCTGTTCGCATGAAGCATACCGATCTTCTCTTCCATTGTAAGTTTCTTGATAAGCACATCGATTTTCGTTTCTATGGCGGCGTCGCTCACGAGACGATCCTGTGATTTTTTTTCCTGGGCTACAATTGTACCAACGAAGACAGTAGAAAAGGTGAGCAAAAGGAAACCTTTTGCCGATAGAGATTTAATTAACATAATTTATTAATGCGGTTTAATAACTATCGGGCAAATTTATGCTGAACGAACTCTGCTGAATGACACGGATGATTACATTTATATAAACAATGTTAAATCCGTTGCCATCGATTATGGATTAAACCGGGCATAACGGATCGTCGTGGGATTAAAATTTCGTGTTTTTTTAACATTAGCACTACTAATATGAAACATTTGAGGCATGGCTTTGAATATTGTGCTGATAGTTTTGTAAAGTCCCCAATTAGGATGTCAGCCAGTTATAACCTATTCGTATGCCATCAGTATTAAAAATTAAAACTTCCTGCAGATGTAGTATTGCAATAATGTTTGCCTTTATCGTTGCTGGTTGTACCCGCGTTCAGGCGCAGAATGTTCCGGCTCGTTCTAAATCTTTTGAGACCGGCTGGCGTTTTACGAGGGACAGTGTAACAAATGCCGAAAAATCAGCCTTCGACGATTCAAAATGGCGAGTATTGGATTTGCCACACGACTGGAGCATTGAGGGAGCGGTGAGCCCTAAAAATCCTACAGGAAGTGGGGGTGGATACTTTCCGGCGGGTATTGGTTGGTATCGGAAAACTTTCAATATCCCCAATAAATGGAAAGGTGATAAAGTTTCCATTTATTTTGAAGGGGTTTACATGAATTCTGAAGTTTTCATCAACGGAAAGTCGCTTGGAATTTATCCTTATGGCTACTCATCGTTTAGCTATGACCTTTCGACCTATTTAAATTTTGATAAGGAGAATGTGATTGCCGTAAGGGTGGACAATTCGCACCAAATGAACAGTCGTTGGTACAGCGGCTCCGGTATATATCGCCATGTTTGGCTGATAGTTACCAATGCGGTGCATGTGGCTCAATGGGGTGTTGCAATCGAAACCCCTGATGTTTCTTCAAAAAAGGCAACAGTTAAAATTAATACACTAATAAAAAACGAAACCAGTTCGGCCCAAAGCATTGTACTCAGCACCCAATTACGGGACCCAAATTCAAAAGATGCGGGAAATAATCAAATAAAGGTTGAGTTGTCTGCAAACAGTGAAAAGGAAATTGCGCAAACCATAATGGCGCCGGACCCATTGCTATGGACACCGGAAGCACCCCGGTTATATGAAGCTCATGTACAGTTATCTCAAAATAAAAAAGTACTTGATGAAACTAAAACGACTTTCGGCATTCGCTCTGTTAAATTTACAGTTGAAAATGGGTTTCAGCTTAATGGAAAAACAATAAAGATTAATGGTGGCTGTGAACACCATGATAATGGATGCCTGGGTGCCGCAGCTTTTGACCGCGCGGAAGAGCGCAAAGTAGAGTTGCTTAAAAACGCCGGATTTAACGCCGTAAGAACTTCTCATAACCCTCCTTCTGAAGCTTTTTTAAATGCTTGCGACAAATTGGGGCTATTGGTCGTTGACGAGGCGTTTGATTGTTGGAGAGCAGGTAAAAATACACAGGACTACGCTAGGTATTTCGACCAGTGGTGGAACCGCGATTTAGAGGCAATGGTTTTACGGGATCGTAATCATCCCTCAATTATGATGTGGAGCATTGGCAATGAAATAGTGGAGAGAGGTAGTCCCCAGGCAGTGGAAACTGCAAAAATGCTTGTAAAGTTCATAAAAAAATTAGACACCACCCGTGCAGTCACCTCGGCTATCGTGGAAGATGGTAAAGAATGGTCAACCCTTGATCCGCTTATGGCAGCACACGATGTTGCCGGTTATAATTATCATCTGGGGAACGCGTCCGCCGACCATCAGCGGGTGCCTTCGCGGATAATTGTTCAAACAGAATCGTATCCTAAGGATGCTTTTGCAAATTGGAAATTAGTCCACGATAACAATTTTGTTATTGGCGATTTTGTTTGGACGGCGGTAGACTATCTGGGAGAATCAGGAATTGGTCGTTGGTATTATTCAGGTGATGTACCTGGTGAACACTGGGAGCATGATCTTTTTCCATGGCATGGTGCCTATTGCGGGGATATTGATTTAACAGGATGGCGAAAACCAATTTCTCATTATCGCAGCATGCTGTATAACGATTCTGAAAAACTCTATATGGCCGTGCGTGAGCCCAATCCGGAGCCATCGGAAATTAAAATGACATGGTGGTCTGTATGGCCGACATGGGAAAGCTGGACGTGGCCCGAATATGCGGGGAAGGACCTCAGCGTAGAGGTCTATTCAAAGTACCCCAGGGTAAGGTTATACCTCAACGACAAACTCATAGGAGAGAAAGCAACGACCCTTGAACAGGAACATAAAACTCAATTTGTGCTGGCTTATTCGCCGGGCATCCTTAAAGCAGTAGGGGTCGATAACGATAAGGAAGTTGAATCAACCGTTTTGAAAACTTCCGGCGACGCTGCTAAAATTCTGCTGCATGCAGATCGGAAAAAAATAATAGCAAATGGGCAGGATTTGTCTTATGTTATAATCGAGATAACGGACAAGGACGATATATTTCAACCAAATGCAGCTAGCCGCCTGCATTTTCATATAGATGGACCCGGAACAATTGCCGGAGTCGCAAATGCGGACATGAAAGATACGGACCCATATGTGGGGAATTCGCATAAAGCCTGGCACGGCAGAGCACTGGTTGTTATTAAAAGCACTCACGGGGCAGGTGATATAAAACTTACCGTTAGCTCACCCGGTTTGTCGGATGCTAGGGTAAATATTGAATCAGCTTCCGAAAATACACTCCCGGCTTCCAGATAACCTATATAATCGGTACATAATTTAATTGAGCTTATAATTTTAAAAATACTTTAATGGACAGAATACAACTTAAGACACTTTCGCTTAGTTTATTACTACTGATTTCGTCTATATCCGCCATTGGTCAGCAAATGGGAGAAGATGAAAAGAAATCGATGGAAAAAGGTGTTGTTTATACTGAC
>JAICXZ010000785.1 GCA_025934475.1 Mucilaginibacter sp.
TAAGCCCGGTGGCAAGTTCCCGGATTGCGTAGGCGACACCTGGATGCACATTTGGGAGAATGGTGCTAATCGGAAGTATGTCGCCGATTACGACCTTTATAAAGCCGGTGCAAAAAGTTTTGATGAGACGGAGAGTGCAGTGTATGTTGGAGTTGAACACGATTAACAAGATTTGACCAGATTGCCATGATCAATCTGGCATCCTGTCAATCTTTTTAATCAGGTAAATCGTGTTTAAACTACCGATTGAAGCTTAATCGCTTCCCGCTTTTGCCTTCAATCAAATTGCCATTGCTATAAGCCAGGTTGCCCGACACGATAGTGTGCATCACCTTTGATTTGAAGGTGGACCCTTCAAATGGGCTCCATTGGCATTTGTATAAAATATTGGATTTGTTTACGTTCCATGGGTTATTTAAATCCACGAGTACCAGATCAGCCCAGTAACCTTCGCGGATATAACCTCGTTTTTCGATCTCGAAACAAATAGCAACATTGTGGGCCATCTTTTCGGCTATTTGTTCCAGGCTGATCTTGCCGTGGTGATACAATTCGAGCTTGGCTGGTAAAGCATGCTGTACCAGCGGTCCGCCTGATGGCGCTTGCAAATATGGCTTTGACTTCTCTTCCAGCGTGTGTGGGGCGTGGTCGGTAGCAATCACATCGATACGACCGTCCAAAACAGCTTTCAGAATGCCATCGCGGTCGCTGGCCTTTTTAACGGCCGGGTTCCACTTGATAAAATTACCCTTGGTGTCATAGTCCTCATCACTAAACCATAAATGATGAATGCAAGCCTCGGCAGTTATGCGCTTGTCTTTTAGCGGGATATCGTTAGCAAAAAGATGCGTTTCCTTTTCGGTTGAGATGTGGAGGATATGCAGGCGAGTATTGTATTTTTTCGCCATTTCAACTGCCATGGATGATGACAGATAGCATGCTTCTTCGCTTCGGATCTGCGGATGAAATCTGACCGGGATATTATCCTCAAATAGCTCCCGGTAATGCTCCAGGTTACTTTTGATAGTCGCCTCATCCTCGCAATGCGTAGCAATCAGCATTGGCGATTCTTTGAAAATATCTTCCAGCGTCCGTGGATTATCCACCAGCATATTACCTGTTGATGAACCCATAAATACCTTGAGTCCGCAAACGTTTTTGATGTCGGTTTTGAGCACTTCATCGAGGTTGTCGTTGGAGGCGCCCATGAAGAACGAGTAGTTAGCCAGTGAGTTACGTGCGCCTATCTCATATTTTTGTTCAAGTAGCTCCTGAGTCAAAGTATTGGGCACGGTATTGGGCATTTCCATAAAGGAAGTGATACCCCCGGCTACGGCTGCACGCGATTCGGAATGGATATCGGCTTTGTAAGTGAGCCCAGGTTCGCGGAAGTGCACCTGATCGTCGATACAGCCGGGCAGAAGATATAACCCTTTGGCATTGATGATTTGATCAGCCCGGACATCGATCTGCTTATCTATCCTTTCGATCAAACCGTCTTTAACGAGGAGGTCGCTTACAAACTGTTTGTCTTCGTTGACAATGGTTGCTGATTTTATGAGGATAGATGACATAGCGGATTAAAGATTTCGAAACGCAAATTTCGGAATTAATAATCACGAGGGCAAACGGCTTTCGAGAGGATATTGCTCAAAGCGTTTCATGAGCATGTCGTAAATAATCCTGAACCATATCAGCAGGCATGGCAGCGCGATAAGGGCGTATGGCAAAATGTAATTAACCCTGACGTATTTGGGTATCACATCCGAATTGGAGAAGCTGGTGATCAGCAATGCAAAAAACAGCAGGAACCAGTCGAAACCTGCGACAGGCCTTGGTAACGCCATAAACCAGATGGCCACGCCGATGAAGGCGATGATGTAGGTCGGCGGTTCGGAGCCTGTACTGTAAATCACAGTAAATATCAATACCGATGCAAGCAACAGCAGTTGATATCTTGTATCCCTCCAATATTGCATTCGCAGGTAGGGCAGTGCCATTAAGAGCATAGCCGGAGCAAGCACCACAAGATTAGACAGGTGGCTGACGTGGAATATTTTAGAAATCATTCCCATAACCGATCGGTTACCACGATCAGAAACCACGTTGGTTGCGTTTTTGGCGAGCAAATCAGGATACCAGTCGTGATAAGTTTTGATGATATAAGAAGGCGAGGAGATAAACATCGGCAAAACAAATAACACTGCCGACCAGATGAATAATCCCATTATCAGTCTCAATTTATTTTCCGAAAAGAAAAA
>JAICXZ010000406.1 GCA_025934475.1 Mucilaginibacter sp.
AGATTCATCCTTTGCATGGGGGTGACGCTATACTGTTAAAGAACGCACGCAAGAATCTGGAAGTCGCCCAAGCGTCCAATGACATTGAAAAGCAGGAATTCGCTTTGACCGAAATATGCAAGGTGGCAGAATCCATAAACGACCCTCCGTCTTTACTAGATGCCGCGTTACAGGGAATCCGCATCGGCAGGAATACGAAGGACGATGAGTTTTCCGGAAACTTTTTCCGTTACGCGGGCATAGCTTATGTACTTGAGCTCGATGAACGCCACAGTATTAAATATTTTCTTTCCGCTGCAAAATTACACCTTGCAAAAAATAAAATCCTGAGCGCTATAAACGACTACTCCCCGCTTGAAACTGATTACAAAGATTTGAAGATGCCCGATTCGGCTCTTTATTTTGCCAGGCAAGAGCTTTCGCTCGCGTCAGGAATCAAGGACTCGACCAAGTGGCAGGCGCTTTTTTTGGCTTATGGTGATATGGGGGAGGCATTATCGGCATTAGGGAAACTCGACTCGGCGCTGACCTATTTTTATAAAGTGATTGGCGTTGAGCAACAGCATCTACATTTACGCATGGGTGGATTTAATTCAAATGACATAGCTGAAATTTACATGCGAACCGGCAAGCCTGATTCAGCTATAAAATATGCACTCGACGCCTATGACTTCATGGTGAAACAAAAAAGATGGGATTATGCACCACGGACCGCTGCAATGCTGGCCAAGCTCTATGAAAGCCGCGATCCCCAAAAAAGTATTTTTTATTTAAAGGCGCAATTATCCACCCAGGATAGTTTGACCGAAAACGACAAAATAAGACAGCTTCAACTAGTTGGCGACAAGGAACAGCAGCGGCAGCAAGAACTGCAGCTACAACAAGAAAGGTTCAACAGCCGCATTCGTTTATACGCTGTAATAACGGCTGCATTTGTGTTGTTGATGATAGGGCTCATACAGTGGCGCAACAACCGCAGGCAAAAACAAACCAATGAACTACTCAGCGAACAAAAAGAGGAAATCGAGGTCCAGCGCGATAATCTTGAAAGCGCGCTTGAAAACCTCAAAACTGCACAAACTCAATTGGTACAGGCTGAAAAGATGGCTTCACTGGGTGAGCTGACGGCAGGCATCGCTCATGAGATACAGAACCCGCTCAACTTTGTAAACAACTTCTCGGAAGTGAGTGCTGAACTAATTGCCGAGCTAAAGGAAGAACTGAGCAGAGGAGAAATTGAAGAGGCTGTTGCAATAGCGACCGATGTGGAGGAGAACCTCGAAATGATTCATCATCATGGCAAGCGTGCCGACGGCATTGTAAAGGGCATGCTTCAACACAGCCGGGCGTCATCAGGTCAAAAAGAACCGACTGATCTGCATGCACTTGCCGATGAATACCTGCGCCTGGCTTATCATGGTTTAAAAGCAAAGGATAAAGATTTCAATGCCGAAATCATCACCCGTTTTCATAATAAGTTGCCAAAGGTCAATATGGCGCCCCAAGATATTAGCCGCGTACTGCTTAACCTGTTCAATAATGCTTTTTATGCTGTGCAGCAAAAAGCGAAAACTGCGGGGCCCGGTTATAAACCTGCTGTTGAAGTAGGCACCAGTCAACTCAATGGGTCGGTCATCATTTTAGTGAAAGACAATGGCACCGGCATCCCTGAGGACATTCGCGGGAAGATCATGCAGCCATTCTTTACTACCAAGCCCACGGGCGAGGGAACAGGGCTAGGGCTATCGATAAGTTATGATATTGTGGTGAAGGGACATGGTGGCCGGATCGACATAACAAGCGAGGAAGACCAAGGTTCTGAATTTACCATAACGTTGCCAGTTTGATGCCAATAAAAAGCCCTGCAAGCTTTTGATTTACAGTATTTTCGAGTTTTTGATACTTTTTTCCAGTGCCCCAACAGGACTAAATTCGAACCAATTCGCGGAAAGTCTGAAAACCAAATTTGTAATTTTTTAAGCGTATTGAACTCAATTGAGTACGGATTTTCGATTTCGAATTTAATTTCTTTGATTTCAGAGATCCAGCTTTTGCTCGCGCAATCGGTCTATTGTCCGCTTCGCAGCCTCAAGCCGTATGGTTTTATTCTTCTCGACAAGCTTATACTTCACCCAATGTTCCAGGCGGTGATGCAATGGGACGATAACTGCCGCAATAGCTACCAGGATCAGCAACATCGGCAAAGGCGAATCACGCGTAAATTCGGCAAGATACGGATGTATTACCAGGTTGATGAATTCGAATACGATCAGCAAACCTACAACACCTGCTATTTCAATAATACGGGGATTGACGACAACGCTACGACTAAGCATTAAGAATAATATAACAAAAATCAGGATTCCCAAGGCGATAAGAGCGTATTCAATGTTCCGATGCCGTTGTTCGGCATCCTGCTCGGCTTTTGCCTGCTGTTCTGCTTCTTTCAATTGCTGGTTAATGATAAGCCCCTGTAATTGATTGGCTTTTTGTTCGGCGGCAACACTGTCCTGGTACAAGTTTTTCGCTTTCAGGTAATAATATGCGCTGTCTTTATTGTTTTGGCGATCATATAGACTATAAACTAGTCCCGCCGCGTCGGCCGCAACGTCTTTAAGATGATTTCTACTGGCAATATAGAAGCCTTTGATGCCATAATTCTTTGCTTCAGCATATTTTTGTTTGCCGGCCAGGTACTTACCGTAACGAACCGTGATGCGTGTCATTGTGCCCTGCAATTGCAGTGAATCGTCATAGCGAACGGCTTTTAGATAATAAAAATTCGCGAGGTCAGGATCATGCAGTAAATCATATACACGGGCAAATGTGCCATAAATGTTCCCTATGTTGGTCTTTATATTGCCTCGCACAAAAACGTCTTTAATATTGTGTTGTGCAAGGCCGGAACTGACACGAAATGCCAGCTGAATGTATTTCAGCGCCGAATCAGGTTTTTTTAGCTCCACATACACGTTTGCAAGCGTTGCAGGTATAAATATTGCATTGGTAACCGTATCGTAAGCGACGTATTTTTCAGCGCTATGCAGGTATTGCAGGGACGCCTCGTAATTTCCGAGCATCATATAAATATTGGCAATATTTCCGCGAAACGTAGCCGAAGATGGTTTATATCCGTGGTCGGCGGCCTCCATTGCTTTTATGTCATATTCTAGGGCAAGCGAATAGTCACCCTTTGCTAAAAAATAGTTAGCGTATAGTCCGTAAGCCCGGCAAGTTGAACTGTCATTATGCAGTTTCCGGGCCAACTGGAGCATTAACGCATTTGAAGATGGCATGCTGTCTATTTTACCGTGTAAATAGTAGCTACGGTTTATTATCCGCAGGCTGTCGAACTTGGCCTGTAACGGACTCTTTGATTGGGGAAAAACGTTCGCGGCGGAAGCCGAAAAGTAAATAATGAAAATCAGTAAACGCTTCATGTTCACAGTGGTAAGGTTATTATAAACGCTGTGTATTCGCTTTCTTTAGTGTTCAGGTCGATGCCGCTCTATGCCCCCTTCACTACAACATCATAACTCGGTGACAGCCCTAATGCTTATCTCAATGCTTTTCAATGGTTCGGTAATTCTGCTCCCTAACCCGATAGCACTCGAACCAAAAATATGCTTTTATTCGCTGGAAATCCAATTTGGAAACTTGGGCTAAAAACAAAAACCGCCTTTCTGATAAAAAAAGGCGGTTTTTGTTTACTGGGTAGCCCCAATAGGACTAAACTCGTACCGCTTGGCTGAAAGTATGAGAGTTTTGTCTGTAATTATCGGACGGGTTCGAATCCAGTCTGGCGAGAAGGAATCGTTTATTGCATTAACGCCATAATCTTCCCCAGGCTGGACAGGATTCGAAGCGCATGTTAGAGCAATTGAAATTTTGAGCGGTCTAGAGGTGGCTTAAACTAGCGGTTCGATTCCCCTTGGGCCTCAGAATCGACGGCAGAGGGAACAGAATAAATCTCGAACCATTTTTTGAACGATTTGAACCTTCTTGTCAATTTTCAGGTTGATCAACAGTCACATTAGGTTTATTAACATCCCTCCGTCAATAACATAATCACCTCCGGTAAATAAATGAAGCCTCTTCGGACGAAAGAAAAGAGATCATCACGACGCCTTGCGTTCAGCGGCGAGAACGACTAAGAGAATGGTGCAATCCTTGTCAGACCGGTTGTGCCAGCTATGAAAGGTTCGATAAGAGGATTACTCATCAGCGGTTATGGAACGGTGAGTCCGGAGTTTATGACTTTGGACCGAGCTTCTTCCGAGACCAAAGGCACTCAGTCAGTC
>JAICXZ010000260.1 GCA_025934475.1 Mucilaginibacter sp.
ATCGTCAACACGGTGGGAATATGCGATAAGCGGCGATAAGCCTTCGAGTAATACATCATGAACGGGACCAGCCCGGTATGATGATCGTGACAATGGATCAGATCGGGTGATTGCTGCGACCAGGTCATCCAATCCAGGAAAGCAATCTGGTAGGCCAGGAACTGCTCGGTCTCATCCGGGTAACTGTATACATTCTCACGATCGAGCAGTCCGGGTATCTTTACAAGATATAATTCGAAGCCAAGCTTATTGGTCCGTTCTTTAATTATTTCAAAATAAAAACGTTTTGTGCCGAGGAAGGATGATGCTTCGAACACCAAATCCCATTCGTTTTCCTGCACAAATTTGCGTTCATAAAAGGGCATAGCAACGGCAGCCTGCATACCCATCTGGTTCTGATATTTGGGTAGCGCGCCAACAACATCGGCCAAACCGCCAACTTTAGCTACGGGGTAACATTCAGCGCTAAGGTGAAAGATTCTCATTATAGATGATAATTGCGTCAAGTTAAGCAAAGAATTGCTTAAATAAACAAGTCATTCGGCTATTATTCTATATAAAAATAAATTTTTATTATTTGTTTAGATTAAATGTGCGTTGATTTTTAAAATGTGTATGATGATTACGCTTTTTTGCGAAATCGATATTTTTAAGGGAAGATAGGGGTTGGTTTTTGCGAAAGTGTTAATACGGGTGGTTGATGGGGTTGAATAAGTTAGATTGAGTTGATTAAGGTTACCCAGTTAAATACTCCAATCAAATGATATTCAAGTATCGTCTTATAGGGTAACGACAATCCTATTCTCAAAACTTTCACCATTTAAATCTTTCGGACTTATGCGGACTTTCGGACTAACCTATCACAACTGCGCAGTTTCCGTTTTCTTCTGTTCGCAGTCGATATGAATAATAACCTCGTCCGAAAGTATCATACTTGAACTGCCGACACCAAAGTCAAGCCGGTTGATCTTGAATGAACCTTTAAATTCTTCAGCATTTCCCTTATTGCTATAGACAAAGGGTATTTCCACCTGTTTCGATCTATCTTTAATCATAAGCATAAACGTGCCTACATAATTGGAGCCGCTTTTATGCCTGATCGCGACCGACTTAAGCATCATTCTTGGGTATTTAGTCACATCAAAAAAATCCTCGCTGCGCAGGTGTTCATCGCGCGACGAATTATCAGTATTGATGGTGCCCACATCTACGGAGGCTTCTATGCCGCTGGCACTTAGATTGGCTGCATTAAAATGAACTTTAGCCACCAGTCCGGCTATAGAACCACCGGTATTGATGCCCAGGTTCTTGATCTCGAATGTTATCGCCGAACGTGTAACGGTACTCTGCGCGTGAACAACATTAGTGCGTGCAGCCAGAATGATCAAAACAAAAACGATTAATTTCTTCATTGACATTAAATTTAGTTTCCGCCTCCAGGAGGTGATGCGCCGGGTCCGCCTGGAGGAGGGCCGCCGGGACCATGATGCTCCTCGGGCAATTTTAATTCGGGATGGGCCACACCATGATGACAGGTATTACAATTTACCCCGGTAACCGCCATCATATCCAAGCTGTCTTTTTTTGCGCCAAAAAACTTCTTATTTATTTTACCCATCATCACAAACATGTCGCGTGCTGCCTGTTGTTCAGGTTTAGAGTCGCTTGCAAAATCCATCCGATGTGTTTGCTCATTTTGTGCATGGCAAAAATTGCAGCGCACGCCGAGCGAAGCAGACCAAACATCCATCTGATGATCGAGAACCCGGTAGGGGATATTTTTAGGAAAAACCTTCAGGTTTACCAGTTTGGGCTCTTCCCGTTGCTGCGGCAGCGAGGCAGCAACGCTTAAAGCAATCACCGTAATCGCGCCTGCGGCTGTAAAAAGTCGTTTTTTAAAATGCATATGCCTTAGTTGATATTGCTAAAGATAATTGGCCTTGACCTGATTTTTTTTGAATATCGACCCACGTGCAGTGTTTATAGACAAATGGCTGATATTTGCCGATGGGATATAATTCGGTTGCAGTAAATGAAAGACCTGTTTGGCTTTAATTGAGAAAATTTAAACTATTGGCCAACTGCGGTTTATACGTGAAATGAAAATAGTTGGCTTTTTATCGTAACCCTGCGTTGGTTCATGCCGTACATTACACCCGAAGGATTGGGTTATAATGCAAAAAGAAACAGCTTTTTTTATGCCTGGCCACAACCAGGCGGTGGGAATTGATAAATGGCGGAATGTTCCGGCGTGGTGTGCTGCGGTGGTTATTTCGACAGCGATAATTGTACTACTTGGCTGGTGCTTTGATATTACTTCATTTAAGGCCTTGCTATCCGATGGTGTTGCCATGACGGTAAACACCGCACATTTGCTTATCCTTGGCGGACTTTGCCTCGCTTTGTTACACTCCGGATATACTAAGGCTGCGCGTATTCTTCTTGTTGTTTCATTGCTGTTTTCGCTCGTTATTATTTACGAATATGTTTCGGGCGCCGATCTTTATATTGATCAATCGCTGTCGCCAGGATATTTCAGCCGGACTGAAGCGGCCCGAATGGGCCGTACACCGCTTTTAATGGCACTTTATACTATTTTGGGTTCGAGTGCCATGCTGCTTAGCTCCTATAAGCGTTATTACGCATCACAATTTATCGGCACTACACTTATCGTTCTCATTTATATTTCATTGCTCGGTACACTGTTCCAATTTTTTGGATTTTACCTGCCGATCGGTCCCGTTGGGCCGGCCTTTCACACAGCAGCTTCGCTGCTGCTGCTGGCATCGGGTATCATTTTTTTAGAACCGGGCGAAGGCTGGATTACCCTGTTATATCGTCGTGTGGCCCGCAAGGACTTGTTGATATATCTTTTGGGCTACATACTCGCAGCAGCGCCGCTTTTTGCCGCCATGTACCTGTTCGTGATCCGGAATAGTACAATTGCGCCGGCTTCAGATATGCTGGTGCTGTTCCTGTTAACCATTATTCTAAGTGTGCCGGTAGTTTACTTCCTTGCACGGTTATTTAACCGCTTAGATGAAGAGGTGCGCGGCGCTCACGAACAACTGAGGATTGCGGTACATGCGTCCGGATCTGGTGTTTGGCACCTCGATCTGGAGCAGGGTATCCTTTCTCATTCCACGCAGTTTATGCACCTGTTCGCTAATGGCAATAAACCTATTACCACACCCAGGGCACTTTGGAACTGTTTCCACGCCGGTGATGCCGAACAGGCAAAAGCCGCTTTTGAACAAGCCATAAATTCAGGTAGACTCGATTTCCAGGCAAGAATTCTAACTGAAAACGGCAGGATACGCTGGCTGCAATTTTACGGAGAAACTCAGCGCGACCGCAGCGGAGTGCCGGTAAGATTGCTTGGAACAGTGATGGATATTACCGCCCGCAAGGAGCTGGAGCAGCAAAAAGACGAATTTATAAGCGTGGCCAGCCACGAGTTGAAAACGCCGCTCACCTCGCTCAAATCATATGTGCAGCTGGCTCATATAAAATCAAGGGAAAGGGAGGATCAGGAGATTACCGGAATGCTGGAAAGGGCCGAAACCCAGATCAACAAGATGACGCGTATGATCCGCGATTTCCTGAATGCCGCACAATCTGAATCGGGCAAAATGGTGCTAAACCGGCAGGAATTTTTTATGGACGACCTGGTTCGCGAGATTATTGCCGATCTCACGGTAAACAGGAAACGGCAGCAGGTAAGACTGAACAATTGCCCGCCAATAAAAATTTATGCCGACCGGGAAAAGATAGAGCAGGTGCTTGGTAACCTGATAGGTAATGCCTTAAAATATTCGATCGGAGACGAACCTGTGATTATAACCTGCAGTAATGTGGATAACCGCGTAATGGTGCGGGTGGACGACCGTGGTATAGGTGTGAGCAATGAAGACAAACTCCATTTATTCGACCGTTTCTTCCGTTCTGAAAATCCAGATTCGCGAACTATTTCAGGCTTTGGTATCGGCCTTTATGTCTCAGCAGAGATCGTACGACTGCACGGCGGAAACATCGGCGTTGAAAGCGAAATCGGCAAAGGTTCGAGCTTCTGGTTTGATGTGCCTGTTGTAATGCCATCCGCCAATCCTGTATCGCCGGCGGTTGCTAAGTGATTTTTAAGTAGCAGTTGGTGGTGGCAGTAGCAGTCGGTTAGCCCAACAATCGGAGTCGTTATCGTTCCCCATTCGCATTTCAGAAATTAACATCGAGATTCAGTACAGAAGATCGGAGGAGTCCTGTCTCTTCATAAGTTTGGGTGTATGCACCTGATGAATTCAACGTCAGCAAGGTAACTTGCCTGTTGTCGGGGTCTATCATGAAATATTCTTTTATCCCGGCCTGCTCATACAGCGATCGCTTCTTTTGAGTGTCGTAATTGCGGTTGCGGGACAGTATCTCAATAACGATATCAGGAGCGCCATAAATGCCGTCTGATTTTATCTTATCTAAGCTTTCATTTAACAAAACAATCAGATCCGGCTGCACCACAGACTCTTTGCCTTCCAGGTATACATCAATAGGCGCTGGTATGACTTTCCCCTTGTTTGACTCTTTCAGAAAGGTGTAAAGCAATGCATGCAGGTCCGATAACAATAATTGATGAGAAGGTGTAGGCGATGGTGACATGGATAGTTCATTAAAAATAACTTCACAGCGTGTCCCTTCAGGCAACATACGATAAATATCGACCGCCGTTGCCGGGATTTCCTTTATTACATTTTGATATTTATGCTGCTTATCCATAACCACTTAAACGCGTTACTAACTGAACAAATATACGCAAAATGGATTTATACCCTTGATAGTCTTTCGGACTCACGCGGACTTTCCAATCAAATACCTTTCACCTTTTCCCCCTTAACCTAATTAATGCGCTTCCAGCCAGTTCAACCCTACACCCACTTCCGCTAAAATCGGAACATTGGTTTTGATGGCATTCTTCATGTTTTCCATGATGATAGGCTTCACCTTTTCAATCTCATAGTTTGGTACGTCAAACACTAACTCGTCATGCACTTGCATGGTCATGCGGGCATCCAGCTTTTGTGCTTTGAATTCGCGGTGAATGTTGATCATGGCAATCTTGATCATATCGGCAGCAGAGCCCTGTATGGGGGCGTTGATAGCGTTTCGTTCGGCAAAACCACGCACAGTAGCGTTGGCAGAGTTAATATCGCGCAGGTAACGGCGACGGCCCATCAAGGTGCATACATAACCATTTTCGCGGGCGAAATTCATAGTATCACTCATGTATTGCTTGATGCCCGGATATTGCAGGAAGTAGTTTTCGATGATCTCAGCAGCTTCCTTCCGCGGAATGCCCAGGCTTTGCGACAAGCCAAATGCCGACTGCCCGTAAATGATACCGAAGTTAACAGCCTTGGCATTTCGGCGTTCATCGCTGGTTACTTCGCTCAGTTGCTTGCCGTAAACTTTGGCAGCAGTGGCGGTATGGATATCGAGGTTTTGGGTAAATGCATCCTGCATATTTGCATCCTTGCTTATTTC
>JAICXZ010000440.1 GCA_025934475.1 Mucilaginibacter sp.
AAGAGCATTACCTTTGTCAGTTAGTGCAACAGCATTCTTTGGATCTATAGCCAAAGCTTGTTTAAACTGATCCGCTGCACCGTCAAAGTTGTCTGCATATTTCCATAACACGCCAAGAGCTACAAATACAGCTGGATTTTTAGGATCAAGCGTTTGTGCTGTTGAGTAAGCCGAGTAAGCATCGTTGCTTTTGAGCAGCGCCCTGTTTGCATCGCCAAGGGTGGTATAAAGTTCGGCATCATTAGAGGCTGGAGGAAGGCTTTTGTCTTTCGATTTTACAGCGCTGGCGGCTATGCCTTTTGTCAGCACGTCAAGCGCCGCATTAGCATCAGCCGGGGCAACTTTACCGTTTGCGTCGCCTAGCAAATAACCCTTGCCTATATATACATAAGGCTTGCTGTCTTTTCCAGCCAGGCTCATCGCTTTAGTGAAGTCAGCTTGAGCGCCAGCCTGGTCTTTATCCTCTTTGGCAACTATACCCAAGCCTGCTTCGTTGAGCGCCGAATTTGCATTCGTATTAAGCCCTTTCATAAAAACAGCTTTCGCAGAATCCGGATAATCCTGTTTGATGTAGACCCAACCCAGGTAAAAATAATTTTCGTCCTTATTAGGCTCATTCTTTACCAGGGTTTTGAGCATTCCTTTGGCTTTCTGAAACTGCTCGGCACTGATTGCTTTTTTCGCATCGGCCAGGCTCTGCGCGAAAGCCGACGAGCCCATCACAACCAGGCCTAAACCCGCTGCTGCTACTTTATTGATCATTTTCATTTTGGTAATTTGTTTGTTGTTACTAACCGAACAATTACCTTATTGATACATAATATCGCTAAGAGTTTAGTCCGGGATTGTAATAGCTGTCTAATATTAAAATTTGTTGTTGCTGTGTATCATTATATTCCTTTCAGGTATTATGGTGGGCAAAAGTCCCGACCGTAGTATAATGCGCTGTCCCTTGTCTCCTTCTACAAAAAGCTCTAAGCCAGTGCCTAAACCTTTACGGCCGGTGCAATTTACAACGTATAAACTTCTTTGCAAGGGGTATTGTTTCAAATATAATGTGGTTTGCGAGGGTCTGAAGTACTTATTAGGTGCGGTTTTACTCTCTTCATTTTTTACCGACAGGATGCGCACTTTTTTTACGGCATCAGCATAATCTGCATCCGGGTCATCGACCCAGCTGAAACTGGTTATTCCAATTGCTTCAGGGTGTTGACTCACATAGTTAATCACCTCCTTATTCGATTTTAAGGCATAGATATTCTTTTCCTTAAAATCGGATACGCCGGCAAAGCTTTTTAAATACCTCACCAGCCCTGAGTTTGGATTATCAAAAACGACGCTCCTATCCGTTTTAGCCTGCCCCTGGAGCATTTTTTTAATCTCGCCCACAGAAGTTGCTGTGTCAGTTGATGCTTCATTTACGATAACTACGACTGCATCCATCGCGAATTCGCGGGTTACAACGGTTAAATTCTTGCGTTGCTTAACCAAGTTAACCTCATCGGCAGTAAGAGGTCGCGATAAAAAAGCAAATCTAACGCTATCATTCATCAGCATCCTGACGGCGTCATTTTCCGATCGGAAAGTAGCCTCGGGATGTGCATTGGGGTTATCGTTTTTAAAGATATATAGTTCCTGGTCAACTATAGGCGCGAAAGACTCATCCGCTACTAATGGCAACGTCCCCGATGTGTAAGTATCATTGTAGTTTTTTGCAGGGACCGTTCTTTTACATGCAGCAACGGCAACAAATAAAATAAAACACAGCGAAAAAACTTTTATTGATCTACTCATCTTCAGGTTCGGTTCTAAATAAACGTAAAAAGCGCAGGAATCCGTATACGAGGATCAAAATTCCTACGGTTAATCTTGCACTGTGGCTCAAATTGTATTGCGCCAGCAAGTCCTCATCAAATATCAACATGAGGCCGAGAGCGACGCAGGCCAAAAACGTGAGAAACCCCAAAATAAACAAAAACCGCCCGGAGAGCGATTTTTGTTTAAATCTGAATTTATAAGACATTGATCTTATTGATCTTCTTGTTGTAAAGTAAAGCTGATTGGAATGGTGTAATATACACGTACCGCACGGCCATTTTGAATGCCTGGTTTCCAGTGAGGCGAGTTCTTCAACACGCGTGTTGCTTCCTCATCGCAACCACTACCTATACCGCGTACTACCTTTATATCGGTAATAGAGCCGTCTCTTTCAACAACGAACTGCAAAAACACTTTGCCTTGTACGTTATTTTCTTTGGCTACAGCCGGATAGTGAATATTTTTGGACAGGTAACGGGCAAATGCCGCTTCCCCACCCTGGAATTCAGGATTTTGTTCAACAGAGGTAAAGATCTTGTTCGGATCCTCTTCCGTAACCTGTTTAACATCAGAGTTACCTACCGGCTCGTCAATCTTGATGTCGGCATTAGGGTCGCCCTTAATGTTCTTCTGACCCGGGTCGGCAACTTCCAGCTCTTTTACCGTTGGCGGTTGCTCTTTAACCTCGTTATCCGGTTTTACCACCGGTGGCGGGAACTTCACCTGGTCAACCTTCGGTTTTGGTGGTTCCGGTGGCGGTGGAGGTGGTTTCTGTTTATTAACCGGTGGCGGTGGTTGTAAAACCACAGGGACGATTTTTACCTTCTCCTGTGCTTTTGGTATAAAGCCGTTAACGAAGTTGATGATTGTCTGCAATGATACAAAGAATACAAAAATCGCAACGCCAATAGCCAAAGCTTTGGTGGTGTTACGGCCGTTTTGCTTTCTTAACTGATAAGCGCCGTAATTTTTGTTTCTGTCAGTGAAGACAACATCAATCCATTCCTGCTTCAGAATGTCTAATTTTTGTCCTAACATCTTCTTTTAAAGTTTTAATTTAACCTTAAATTATTAATAGTTTCCGTCCTTCTTCAGCTGTGCAACCTCGGCAGGGGTAATATCAACTACAGCGTAGCTTTTAATGCCTGCGATATTGATCTCGTCAATCATATTAACGAAATCTTTATAGGTTGCGTGATCACTTGGTTTCATCACTACGATCATGTAGTTATCAGGACCCTGGTGAGTTTCCTCGATCTTTTTATTTTGCTCGATCAGCGTCTTGCGGATACCGTTCTTTCCAAAGTTATCGATCGTAGGCTGCGATTTGCCAGGGGCGCCTACAAACCATTCAATCTTATCATTTGCCCCGAGCCAAACGGTCATCGTCCTGGTTTCAGGAACGGGTAATTGAACGTCTTTTTTGGATTTATCGGGCATAAACATGTCCATTGCCTTTGGCTTGGCCAAAGTGGTGGTCATGATAAAGAACGTGATCAGCAAAAAAGCCAGGTCAACCATCGCTGTTAAGTCGACGCGGGTCGAAGCCTTCTTGCTCCGGACCTTCCCGCCTTTCCCCCCGCCTTTCCCGGAGGTGTCTAATTCTGCCATAGTTTTTTATTTAGCTTTTAGCGTTGTAATTAAACTGAATTTGTTGATGTTTTGTCTTTGCAGTGCATCTACCACTTTCTTGTAAGCAGGGTATTCGTCCTTCGCATCGCCTTTTATGGCAAAGCGTAGTTCCTGGTTTTTCAGGTTCCTGGTTACAATACGTGCTTCATATATCCAGTTTGTTAATTCGTTGTTTGTAGTTGTATCTACCGGAATACCGGGTTGATCCAACTTCTTTCTAGCCTCTTCGTCCATTGCCAAATATTGTTTCAATTGAGCAATTGGCACACCAAAAGTTGGCACCACGGCAAACTTTTTGTATTCATCAGGGGTGAAAGTCATGTTATATTTTTTGCCCATTTCCTCCAGCAAAGTCCGGCGGATATCGGTACCTTCTATTCCGAAGAATATTTTCCCTTTACCTACCGAAAGCGTGGCGATGTTGTCGTCAGGAACAATCTGGACAGTTGTAGACGGAGGTACGTCCACATGCAGTGGATCCTCCTGCCTCAATTTTGCTGTTAATATGAAAAAGGTGAGCAATAGGAACGCAACGTCGCACATCGCCGTCATGTCCAATGCCGTACTTTTTCGCGGAACTTTTATCCTTGCCATAGTTCAATAAGTTTAAAAATAAATTAGTGTTTTAAGGTTTTCACTCTTCCGTCCCAGCAGTATTACCAAAACGAAAAACTTAGCACTAAAG
>JAICXZ010000025.1 GCA_025934475.1 Mucilaginibacter sp.
AAAACAAAAAAGTCAATTACCTCGCGCAATTGACTTTAATTAACTATTAACTGACCAAATGTCTTAACGATAAACTATCCGGCCGTTACAAACATAAACTAATGTGATTTTTGACGATGTGCGAAAATGCCCAAAATAAATCACATTAAACATTAATAATCAGCAGTTTGTAATATTTTCAAAATGGTTTTTGTTGTCAGACTGCCACAAGTAATTAAAAAGCCGTAACTGGATGTCACGGCTTTACTTGTATTCCGAAAATCAATTAATAATGATCGTCAGCGTCCCATTTGGTTCTGGCGTATCCGCCTACCTTATGTACCGTACCCGGCACCGGGTCGTCGCTGAATTGAATTTCAAAATAGATCGAGTCCGTTTTCACTTTGCTGCCAGGTGCAGTAGCCGCCCCCGGGATGATCTTGCCATTGGTGATGGTGAACGTGCTTTGATAGTCCTGGTTGGCAATATCTTTAGCGCCAAAAGTATGATTGGCCAAACTGACTCCTACCTTGCCTTTGATTGCCCAAAACGGTTTCCCCGGACTGTTATTGGCATAGTCATCTACCCACATGCTATCGGGCTTATTTGAAGCCAGATTGTAGGTTGCCAGTGTGTAATAATTATTATCGAAGGTACCTGTGGGATCGTGTCCGTTATCCAGTTTTACCCACCATTCGCCGGCAAGGCTTTGTACCGCCGTGCCACCAACGGGCTGTTCTTTCTGACATGATACCATGAAAATTGTAAGCACAGCTGCCAGAAAACCCAATATTCTATGATTTGATTTTTTCATTTCCGTTCGTTTTTATTGTTTATTGAAAGTTCTTACCGATGTACCGTATCCGATATTTACAATCTCCCATTTGTATTGGGTAAGCGTCCCGTTAGGTCCGGGAGTACTTGACTCCTGCGCCGAATTGGTTATTGTGCCGTCGCTTGCAGCCTGAAGCGGAATAAATACATGGTTGCCTGTATCGTTGAATGCGATGACAGTCAAATTGGTTCCGGGCGCCCCGCCTGGATTGAATACAGAATATACGCCGGGTGCAAGCTTAGTCCACGTTGCTATCGAGCCATTTGTATTTCTCGCATAATTGCCGGAAAAGTCATTGTTTTCAGCGCTGGGGTCTGTTGCATAAACTACTACATGCCGGCTGGCGGTGGCGGAAAATCCGTCTGAGTTTGTCGCCGTGTAAGTAATGAGAAATACTCCTGCATTTGCGGTGCTTATTGTAGTAGCTTTAACGGGAACGTTTGCCGACCCCGCCTTGGCGCTTACCCCCGGATCGGTAAATGTTGCGCCCTGGGGTATAACTACATAGTCCGGCCCAGTTACGGTGATTGTTGGATAGATGGTAATTTTGGAGCTTCCAACATATCCCGGCTTGTAATTAAAGGAGTCTTTTTGGCACGAAAAGAATAGTATGCCTGTCAAAACAAATCCAATATATCTTATGTATTTTTTCATAATCTTTTCCAATTAAATGTTAATTATTTGGTAATCCCCACCACACCGGAGTTGTAATAGGCACCTCAGGCGGCGTATTTGAATTGGTGCTACGCTCTGCTTCCGGATATACCAGCCTTTTTGGAAATTTGCCGGAGGTGACGCCGTTTTTCGAATAAACCCACTCACCGGGAACGTAATTAGGATCCAGTGAATAAACACTACTATGTTCGGGATAACCTGTGCGTTCCTGGTCAAAAAAGCCCTCAAGGGTGTGCGAATTAGGATAAGACGCCCATTTTTGATAAATGATGGCGCGAAGGTTAGTTTGCAGGTCGGCACTTGCAGGGTATTGATATACACCGCCAGTCGGTGCTGTCAAGTTATATTGGGCAAATGCGGCCTGAACGCCCGCATCAAAAGATGCCTGGGCATTTCCCAGACCGTAACGTGCGGCTGCCTCAGCCTGCAAAAAATCTGATTCAGCTGCGGTTAAGAAATAAACGGGATCGGTTGCAGACAATTTTGGAGACGTAGCGCTATAATAGGACGGCTCGGCACTTTGTGATGCCGTATAATTGCCCTGGTCGATAGCTGTAGGTGAACTAGTTCCAAAATATATTGCAGTTCGGGGGTCGGAATTTGCCACCAGCCAACTCGTGAAAGTTTTACTTGCGCGCAAGTTAACCGCACCCAGATTGAAAACTTCATAAGCATAAAGCGGGTTACGCAGGTTAGTCGCATCAGAGAAGATATTAACACCGGCATCCACATCCAGAAAGTCAGCACCCGAAGTGTATAAAGATTGAACACCCGCTTGAGCCTCTTGCGGATATGCATTAACCATGCGCAAATACATTTTAAGCTTAAGTGTATTTGCAAACTTGCGCCAGTTATCCATATTGCCCTTAAATATAAAATCGGTTTTAGCATCGGCATCACTAAGCGCAACGTTGTAATTGGTGGCCAAAGCGGAATCGATCTCTGCTAACAATCCCTTATATATAGTATGCCCGTCATCAAATTTCGGCTGGAGATTGGCGGCACCCTGAAATGCCTGCGAATAAGGTACCTTGTCGTATAAATCGACTAGCACTTCGTAAGTATAAGCCTTCATCACCGTACACATTAAATAGAACGGATATTGTTTGTTGGCCTTTGCCTGGCTAATTGCTAATTGATAATCAGGCAGTGCACCGCTGAATAACTCGGTGTAATTGCCATTAAAGTCATTACGAGTTAAACTGTAAGCATCGATCGTGCGGAACTGGCTTGCCGCAACAGACTGAGTCCAGTATTGCGACCATAAACCGCCAATGATGTCAAGTTCTCCGCCCACCCGTCCGGCAGTTGACACTACGGCAGAAGGAAAAAGCACTTCGGGTGTCGCTTTGTCCAATGGTGGATTATTAGGGCTGACGTTAATATCGTTTATCTTATTGCACCCGCAAATGATAAGTGCGCTTATGATAAAAACGACTGATTTTGCTGTCATATATTTATTTTTCATGAGAATTCTATTTAAAATGTAACCTTTAAAGAAGCACCATAAAATCGCAGTGGAGGCGCTGTGCGGAACTCTCCAAATTCGCTGTTCAGGTCCGTGCCATAGTTCGAAACTTCCGGATCGACGTAATGATTGCCGGCAGGAAGCCATGTATATAGGTTTCTTCCATATACGGAGACAGATGCCTTTTGCGCACCGATTGCGGATAACCAGGTTTTCGGTAAGGTGTAGCTTAAGCTAACTTCCCGTAGTTTGATGAAACTGCGATCGAGTATCCTGTAATTCCATGCTTGCGCTTTATTAGAATTGAAATAGTAATAGTCATCGGTATTGGCTTCGGTTATTGGCGTGGTGTTTTCAGTGTAACCTGTTACTTTTCCATTGGCGTCTGTGACAGCCTGCACTGAATTCGGTACAATGAATGGATTGCGGTCGTTATAGGTTGTCCCTTGCGCTGCACCTACAAAATAGGCAAGGTCGGCAGTACCTGAATAGAATTTGCCACCTTTATCCCATTCAAACGTGAATCCAAGCGTAAAGTCTTTCACGCGAATATTGTTATTCCAACCCATCACAAAGTCATGCTGAAAATTGCCGTAGATGCCGTTGGCTGCCGCCGTTTCAGGAAATCCTTGCGAATCAACTATGATGTGGCCCTTGGGATCATATGCCGCAACCGGCGCCTCAAAAAGGCCCAACGGTTTATTTTTCTCGGCAACGAAAAGCGCACCGTAACCGTCGCCGCCAAGTATAACTTTATCCAGGCCAACAGGAAGTGATGTTACTACACTTTGACTATGGGTAAAAGTGTAATTCATGTCCCATGTCACCAGGCCGCTCTTAATAGGCGTGGCAGAGAATGCAAGTTCAACACCCCGATCGCGCACGGCACCAAAGTTTACCAGTTTGTTGGTATAACCGGCACTTGGAGCGATTGGTACGGATAAGATCTGATCCTGGCGGGTTTTTTGGTAATAAGTAAGGTCAAAGCCTAAGCGATCGTTAAAAAACCTGAACTCGCCACCTACTTCGTAATCTTTTACACGCTCAGGCTTCAAATTTTTATCAAATAGCGTGTTAGCTATAGTAAATCCGGGAACTCCCTGGAATGGAAATGCCAGGTTGCCAAATCCAAGACCCACATTTGTTGAATTCAAAACATTATTGATACTATAAGGCCCTGTATCGCTACCGGTTTCGCCATAACTAGCTCTCAGTTTGGCGTAGCTTAACAATGAGCCTTTCAGATCGAGCGACTGAGAAAGAATATAGGAAAGATTGGCTGCGGGATAAAAATAGCTATTATGCCCGGTTGCCAGGGTCGATGTAATATCATTACGGCCCGTTACAGTAAGATACAAATAGTCTTTAAAGCCCAATGTGCCCTGACCATAAAAACCTATCAATCGTTGATGCGCTTCGGCCTCAGCGGCTGTCGGCGGATTTACACTATTGGAGAGGTTATAAAAACCAGGGATTGCCAGGCCTTCAATGGACGACGCGGCATTGCGTAAACCACGGTCATTATAGTTAACTCCCAAAAGGCCGTTAAAGTCGAATGCCGAACTGATTTTTGTATTAAACAGCCCTTGTAGCTTAGAATCGTATTCATAATTCTCAAAATTCTGCTCAGTCACTCCGCCAACATCTGGCTTTCTTGTTTGGCCTTCGGTGTTGCCACCTCCTACCCAGCTACCAGGTGTAGGCGTGTTTGTATTGTACCAAATCTTATCTGCCGAATTGGTCACATCCGCGCTTTGTTGAAACTGCAACGTAAACCAGGATGTGAATTTATAGTCGAGTTTGATGTTGCCATATACCCGGTCGCTCTTAGAGTGGCTGCCCGTTTCGCCTAGACTATAAAAGGGGTTCTCGGCATACGGTGTATAGTAATCGTCGACATTGAAATACAGATTCTTATAGTTCCTTAGGTCTTTGATCGGAATATTGCCAGGTATTTGCAGCATATTTTCATAGAAACTTGTGCTAATACCGGTCGGCGCCTGTCCTGTGGCTAAAAAGTTACCATTCTTGTCAATGTAATTCAAAGAAGCGTCGGCAGAAAAATCTTTGTACTTGGTGGTACCCCGCAACGAAAAGTTATTACGTGTAAATTTGTCGAAATCGCCGGGCAATATGCCGTTGCTGTAGATATTGCCATAAGAGATCAAATAGGTCGAAGCGTCGGTTCCTCCGCTTACGGAAATATTATTGTTTAATTCCAGGCCATTGTCATAACCATCACGCACGTTGTCTTTTATAAATGAAAAAGGACGGATGAGCTGAGTGTTGTTAACAACCGCACCCCATGGTCTTACAACCCCATCATATTTTGGACCCCAGTTGCCATTTTCGCCGGGTATAAATCGTGCATCCCAACCTTGTCCGAATTCCGATTGAGGCTCATAAAGATATCCGAGGGTTGCAATAGAAGCACTGGTCGAAAAATCAATGACCGGTTTACCTGTTTTACCCTTTTTTGTGGTGATAACAATCACCCCATTAGACCCCCGTGATCCGTAAATAGCTGATGCGGCAGATCCTTTCAGGAAGCTGATATTGTCAATCATATTCGGATCGATGTCATTGGCATTGTTACCCATGTCGAAATTTGCATCACTGCCGTTGGTTGAATTGTCCAAGGGAACGCCGTCTATAACATATAAAGGCTGATTGGAACCGCCAATCGACGTATAGCCACGCAGAATAACCTTGGTTGATCCCCCTGGTGAGCCGGACACGTTCGATATTGAAACGCCTGCTACCTTTCCCTGCAGACCACCCATGGCATTTATGGGTGATGAAAGATTGATCTCTGCACTTTTCACGGTCGTCTGGGCGTAACCCAACGTTCTCTTGGCTTTATTAATACCTAAACCCGTTACAACAACTTCTCCCAGTTGCTTGCTGTTAAATTCTAGTATAACATTTATAATTGGTTTGTTAGCAGGAGCTTCCTGTGGAGCATATCCCAGGAAAGTGAATGTTAGCACACCGTTCTCAGGAACCGAAATAATATATTTACCATCGGCGCCCGTCTGCACTCCGTTACTGGTTCCCTTAACACGAACGCTGACTCCGGGGATTGGCTGCCCATCATCTTTTCCGGTTACCTGACCAGTAACCTTGCGATTTTGCGCGTATGCTTGTGCTATACACAATAAAAGCATAAGCATACATTTTAGTAGATTTTTTTTCATTTAGCTGATATTTGAGATCTTAGATTTAATTACTCGATTTTAGACGGTCGTAAATGCCAGTGCATTCCGCGCACCCCATGAAGGGCTTATTAACCGTCCGATAATACCCGCAACGAATTACCCATCTTCAAAAAATATTTCAGGCAGGCTAATTGATCCCCTGCGTGAAAAAAAAGATAAGTCACAAATTGAATAATTCAATCGGCCGTGCTGCATATAAATTATTGTCAGTTAATTACACTTCACCACGTGAGAGCGTGATTGAAGATTATTTAAATCGGAATTACATTGACTAGTCGTGCGTAGCTTAATTCAAACAGGGGAGATACTTATGAAAAAGGCGTGTTTTCACGCGATCCATTAGCCAGGCAATGCCGTGACTGCAATTTTAGTTAATGCGGGCTGGAGGGAATGTGCAGAAATCGCCACTGTATATGCGAAAAGTACTATTTTGATAATTTCAGCACATCAACGTTAAGGAATGGTAAGCTCTTCCTGATTAAACCTGCGTGGTATAGCTGCGTTCCTCCAATAACAAATATTGATTTCCGGAAGGGTCGGAGAATGCCGCGCACAAACCTATCGGCAGATAGTGAGGCTCGTTGTGAAAGATGACACCGGCCATTTTTAAATTATGATAATCATTTAAACAATCTTGACTATTTATGATGACAGGTCCCCGCCGAAACTCGCTGTCGGAATCCATATGTACCACGATGAAAAGATCAGGATTATTTGTTTTTATAAGCACACTTTCCTGCCCCGGCAAAAAGCTTTTTTTACCGAGAACCTCGAATCCGAGGTTCTCGATAAAAAAGGCTATTTGCTTTTCAATGTCATCCGTAAATACGGAAAGGTATTTAATCTTCATAAATTTTGTGAATGCTTAGGATACAAGATACTGTGCTAGGAGAGCAGTAACAATGAGAAGATCAGTCAGGCAAAAAAATTTACCAACAACAATTTTAACAAATGAGGGCAGGCAACGATGTGCGAAAATCACCATAATGGCTAATTTTCGCACACTAGAGAGCTATTTACACAATTGTGATTGAAAAGCCTTGCCGGTATTTAAGCGGAGTTGTTTGAAAGCGGCCTTTAAAAAGCCGTATGAATGAACTTGGACAATCAAAGCCCACCATGTTGACTATTTCGTTTACAGGGTAGTCGGTGTTTTTAAGCAGATCTTTGGCCCTTTGCAGCCTTATCTGCACCAAAAATTGGTGCGGGGTTTGGTGAAATGCCTGCCGGAAGGTCCGTAATAAATGGGTTACAGATAAACAAGCATATTCAGCCAATTCTTCCAGCGTGATATTACTGTTAAAATTACTGTACAAGTACTCTTTGGCCAGGTTTAACCTACGCAAAATTTCAATCTTGGTGCTTCTGCTCAAAAAGTTAAGGCGCTGAGCTTTTTGGAAAATCTCTTCATTAAATATCTGGAAATAATTGATGAGGCAATGGTGTAAATATTCGTTTATCAGTAGTTCATCCTGCAAACCACGGTCGAGATGATGCTTCAAATGATTTACATTGAAAAAAAGATCGCCCTTGAAAGGATAAATCGTTTCGTCAAATTCATGCTCGTATCGGTTGATAAACGGATTTTTATTGATACTCAGCAGGGCCTCATCTTTAAACTGCCAGCCATTTCTGAAATCCTGCAGAAACTTATCATCAAAACTAATCCCAAAAGATTGTACCGGAATAGCGCTTTCTACAGTGCTGGTATAATGGGTTCCCTTATTCAATATCAGAAACGAATCGTTATAAATGGAAAGCTGCCTTTTGCCAATGTTATACCGCTCATTACCGCTAAAAACAAATCGGATGCTGAAATCAGATGTAGTTTGTTGATTGTAAGTATTGCGCGTTCCGCTGTATATAACATTATTATTTTTAAGAGTTCTCGAGTATTCCATTTAGGTAAGGCTATTATAATTACGTTCTTCAATTAATAGGCATCGGTTGCCCGATGGATCAATAAACTCAGCCCTTAATCCGGTGGGCGTATACTGCGGCTCGTTATAAAATTTGATGCCGGCCGTTTTCATATTATGGTAGTCGTTAAGGCAATCGTCTGTACTTACTACCATGCTGCATTTTTTGTTGCCGTAGCCGTAGTCTTTTGCGATCAGTATGAAGATGTCAGGGCTTGTCGTTTGCATGACGACACATTCCTGGGAAGCCAGTATGTTTTTTTTGTCGAATACTTCAAATCCAAGGTTATCGGCAAAAAATCTCACCTGACTTTCGATGTCTTCGGTAAATATGGGTATGTATTTGATTTTCATAGAAATTCACTGTAATAGTTGGTTATCGGCATCGGAAAACACAGTATCAGCAAAGACGAAAGGATAATCCGGCAGTTGTGAGATCAGTTAATGCCAAGAGAATAACCAAAGGTAAGGCGCAAAAAAGGGGTGGAGTATACCCCCAATTGGGTGAATTTTTAAGAAAAAAATATTAATTTTTGGTTAGAATAAGGTTTGAGAAGAGAAAGTCACCCCGGTGAGTGAGGTGACTGAGTTTACGGAGATGTGGATCAGTTATACTGTTAATTATTTGCAATCACTTTTTCGCTTGTGGCGGCAGGTCCCTTATCATTAAATATTTTGTATACCTGGGCTATTTGCCATTGCCTTTCGTCGTTTTTTTCAAGTACCAGGAAATTTTTCTGTACACAGTCGTCGTAACAAAAATCAACACGAACCATCACCAATGCATTACTTTTGGCAACTACTTCGTAGGTGGCCTTGCAGTTTTGTTTTAAGCCCCCCACTTCTTTCATGGCCTTAACAATGTCACGTTTGCTTTGAACAAGGACCTTTTCCTCCCTGGGAATGTTAAACGACGCATTGTCGTTCATTATCGTTCTCAGTATTTTATAATCCGCGTTCATGTGACTTTCGATGTAAGCTTTTATTACCTTGTCATAATCGCCGGCTTTCGGTCCCGCATATACTGAAATGCTGAAGGCGCCAATATCCCTATCAGACAAGCCCTTAAAATTGTGATCTTCATTTTTTTGTTTATTTATCCAAATTTCAGCAGATAGGGCGTCAGCGAATGTGCCTATTAAACCATTAAATGTGCGGCAATGACCATTTTAAGGAGATTTGAGTTGAAAAACCTGTAGCCTTATTGAAATAACTTTTATTTGTCAGGTTCGGCACAATTAGTACATTGCGCCTTACACTAACAAGGGAATTGCCAAGCTGGACCCTACTCAGCCCAAGCCGACTGACGATTTGTTCTATAATGGCGACATTAATAAATGGAAGCGATTTGCTTATTCGCTGATGCTGAGGGTTGCGATGCGGCTGACCAAAGTTGACCCGGTTAGCGCTCAAAAATGGGCCGAGAAAGCTGCGGCGGGTGGCACGTTTAGCGGCGCCGGCGACAATGCTATTGTGCAAACCGATGCGTCAAATTCACAAAGTCAGAACGCCACCTCAAACGCAATGCGGACACTTACAGATTACGAGCAGGTACGCTGGAGCAAAACGCTGATCGATTTTTTAAGGAAAACCCGCGACCCAAGATTGAATGTGATTGGGGAAATACCCCTGCCGGACTGGCCAATAACGGCAACGAAGCATTATCCGGCAATCCAGATTCAGCACTGCAAATTGGTATGCCTAATGGATACGATCTGTTGGGTGGTGCTACGGATATCAGCAAATCGCCGGGCTATCCGGGAGGAACAGGAACGGGTGCCGATTTTGCCCCGCTTGGCAATTATTCCAGGCCGCGGACCAGCCTGTATCTTAAATTGGGCGAGCCAATATTTGTGCTCACGTATGCCGAAACAGAACTACTGCTTGCTGAGGCTGCTATACGTGGCTGGAATGTGAGCGGATCGGCACAACAGCATTATACGAATGGCGTTTCGGGGGCCATGCAATCGCTCACCCAGTTGGATGCACAAACTGTTATTAATCCGGCTAACATTAGCGATTATCTTAAGAACCACGCACTTGATATGAGTTCTGTGGCGAACGCGTTACAGATGATCAATACCCAATATTGGGTTGCAACCGGCACTAATTTCAACCTTATTGAAAACTGGTTCAATTGGAAGCGCTCGGGCTACCCGGTGCTTGTCCCCGTAAACTACCCGGGTAATGTTACCAATGGCACCATACCAAGACGAATGATCTATCTTTCAACTGAGATATTGACAAACCCTGTTAATTACAAAGCGGCAGTTGCGCACCTGGCTGGCGGTGATGCGTTAACCTCGCGGGTGTGGTGGGATGCCGGTAATTAAGATTCAGAAAAAATTTTCGGAGTGTAGGCAATTTGCACTGGCTTTGGCTCCTATCTAATGCCGGCCTCGCCGTGAGATTGAACTAGTTGACTATATGACCGGGCAAATGCCCGGTCTTTTTTTGTAAACAAACGCAAGGCACTACAAGATCATCAGGATGCGCGACCATATCGCCGTGGTTGCAAAAGCTATTACGATACTTATTCCAATAATCAAATTAACCAGTTTTGGATTTGTATTGTACTCATCTGCAACTATGCCCGACGTTAAAAGTGTGGGCATCGCGGCCTCGAAAATCGCGACCTTGGTGGTATTCCCTTTTAAGCTAAATATGATTGCGATGATGAACACCAATGCCGGAGCCAACAATAATTTATAGGTTAACGAAGCGCTTATATGTTTCAGTTGCTGTCGCCAACCATCGAACCTTAACTGCAGCCCGATAGAAAACAGTGCAAGCGGCCCTACCGTAAGAGCCAACTTATCAAATAGCGGATTAAAGAAAGTAATATCAATAAAATGAGGTATAGTGAGTGCACCCAGGCATCCAAGAAATGGCGGAAAGCGAAACACTTTACGAACAATTTTCTTTAGTGGTAACTCCTGTTTGCCTTCTGCCCGGATGGCAACAAATACTCCGGCCGTTGAAAGCATCAGGAACGTAACCTGGTCGCATATCACTGCGGTGCTCAATTCCTTATCACTGAAATAAGCTACCACAAGCGAAAAACCGACAAATGAGGTATTGCTTAAACCTGCTGATAGTTTTAACGCCGCCACGGTAGGCCTCGGCATTTGCCTTTTGCCCGTATAAAACCAGGTATAGATCCATGCTCCGCACCACACGATAACCGGCATCAACGCAGGCAAAAGCAGCTGATAGCTCCAATGAATATGAGGAAGATACTTAAAAGAAACCGCTGGCAATGCCAGGTATATTATCCACGCGTTTATGCCTTTGAATGCATCGGCCGGGAGTGTCCCCGAACGCCTGAAAAGCATGCCAGCCGCGATGCATACGCCAATCAGTATAAAATTAATCAAACTATTAAGCCTTAATTGTGAAAGCCAAAACTAAAAAATGCCCTCAATAATTAATTAGCACTGCCGTTTAGTGTTTGTGCGCATGCCCCAGGAGATAACCGATTATCAGCGCCAAAGCGATAAGCCCCCACCATATATATTGCAAGGTTTGCAAACGGTTAACCGCCTTTTGAAGGTTATCTCTTTCCGATTCGGCTGATAACTTGAGATTTTGGAGCTTCATGTTCTGCTGCTGAAGCTTTGCCAGCGTTCCACCTACTTCAACGGGTTTTTCCTGTTCCCGCTGGTATCGTTTGGTGAAGCCGCCTTCCTTCAGAAATTTCTCTCCTTTAGGTTTTAAGATCAATTTTTCAGGCAGTTCGTAGTCGCCGTGCTTTCCGGCTTCGGCTATCAGTCCTTCCCTCAATAGTATCTGTACCATAGAAAAAGCCGTGGCCTCGTCGCCCCCGAAAAGTTCCAGCAATTGCCGGCGAGTCAGGCTATCGGGAATTCCAAAGGCTTCAAGCACGGCATCCAGCATTTCGCTTTCATATTCATTCAACTCGGTCATGGCGGCAAATTTGGCGATAAATCTTAAGCGGGGCAACTGGTGTGGCGATTATAAAACGGGAAATTGATAAAATAACCAAAACAATTCTTCCCGCTTTGGTCGCCTTTCAGGACAATTTTCATAAAATCAAAAAAGGCCGCAAACCACAATTCGCGACCTTTCTCACCTAAACCACCACTGGCCATTTCACCCGTCCTTTAATTGCAATTCCATTAGCTCTATTGCCGGCCTTCTTTTTATCTTGAACATTTTCCGGTTACATCGGTAGCAATAGTACCGGCGCACCGGTAACCAGGAAAATAATAGTTTCATTAGCGGCCATCGGGGAATTCTTACCAGGTCGCACCTGCATTTACCGCAGGAAATTCTTTCACTATTCATATCCGCACAAATCTTAAAGTCCTAAATCTAGTTTGCTGTAAGCGCCACGGGTGCCAGTTGCCGCGGGAAACCATCCGGTCCGACGGCAATAATGTTATCAAAAATGACG
>JAICXZ010000169.1 GCA_025934475.1 Mucilaginibacter sp.
AAATATGAAATGCTTCATAATAAAATATCGTTATATGGAATTTATATAAAACAATATGAAAAAACACCTATAATAAATTATACGTCGAAGATGCTGCCATTCAAAAGGGTGGCGAATGGGATGTATTTACAGGCAAGCTACCCAATAAATTATTTGTTCAGGACCTTGAGAAACCGGTTTCCAAGATCGCCGACAGCCTGATCATTTCTAATCCATACTTCCTGGGAGGTACGCAGACGTTTAAGCAACCTTTTAGTTTGCAGATCAAGTGCTCCGAAACGGGTGCAAAGATCTACTATACCATTGACGGCTCCACGCCAACCGGCAACTCAACATTGTATACTGCGCCAATTAACATATCAAGCACGACAACGGTAAAAGCTATCGCGGTAAAAAATGACAAAAGCAGTTTTGTCGATCAGGGCACATTCAGCAAAATCAGGGACGATATTAAACTAACGCTCCGCAATAAGTATCTGCCAAATTATGCCGGGGATGGCGACGAAACGCTGATCGACGGTTTGCATGGTACTACCAACTGGAAGGTGGGCCACTGGCAAGGTTACCAGGTTAGCGACCTGGATGCCGTTATCGATATGGGTACGATAAAACCAATCAAATCAGTAAGCATTGGCACTTTGCAGGATGTTGGCTCCTGGATCGTATTCCCAAAACAGGTAGAATTCTATACATCCGACGACGGCCAAAATTTTAAACTGGCTGCAACTGTGCCAACCAAAATAGATATAAAAGCGCCGAACGCTCAAACGCAAGAATTTAAGGCCGACCTGAATTTGAAGACAAGATATATCCGGGTAGTTGCCAAACAATACGGACCGCTGCCGGAGTGGCACGAAGGCAAAGGACAACAATCGTACATTTTTGCCGATGAGATAACCATCGAATAAGACTTGCAAAAGTCAAATGATAATTAGTTAACTTTAATTAACCAATGCAATAAACTAATTATCAGATGGAACCAGAACATAATGTATCATCAGCTGATAATGGAAAAACTGTCGCCATTATCAGCTATTTAAGTATCGTTGGCTGGCTTATTGCCTATTTGGCTTTCCACAACGAAAAGAAAACCGAACTCGGGAGTTATCATTTGCGGCAAACCCTGCTTTTTTATATCGCCTGCTTTGGCGTCTATATTATATGGTCGGTAATAGTAGTTGCTTTCCTTTTATCCTTGAGTTTAAGTTTGGCCGGGCTAGCCTGGGTTTTGAGCTGGGTGCTATATATCGGTGTACTTGTTTTATGGGTAGTTGGCTTTATCGGAGCAATTAACGGTGAAAAGAAACCAATCCCTTTCATCGGCGAAAAAGCACAATCGATATTTAAGGGGATCTGATTAGATATTTTTATTCGCCCTCCAGTTGCTCCTTTGCCGATTTTAATTTCTCCAATTCGGCAGTTGGTAAAACTGGATATTTTAGTTTAAGTGACTTTAAGGTATCCAGGATAATTGATGAAATGGCAATACGCGAAAACCATTTTTTATCAGCCGGTATAATGTACCATGGCATTTCCGGGCTCGCTGTTTCCCTGATGGCTTCCTCGTAGGCGCTCATATAGTCATCCCAATATTTCCGTTCCTCAACATCCGAGAGCGAAAACTTCCAGTTTTTGGATGGGTCATCAATCCTTTCAACAAATCGTTCCTTTTGTTCATCTTTTGAAACATGCAGAAAGAATTTAATGATAACCGTGCCGTTGCGATAGAGATGTTTTTCGAAATCGCGTATGCTTTCATAACGGTATTTCCAGAAATTCTTCTCTAACTCTTTCGGGCCGAGTGGTTTGGGCAGGTTCTCTTTTTCCAATAATTCAGGATGGACTTTTGTTACCAGCACATTTTCGTAATGTGAACGGTTGAAAATGCCTATCCTTCCCCGTTCGGGTAAAGCCTTATAATGCCGCCATAAAAAGTCGTGCGCATATTCCTCGGAGCTCGGCTGTTTAAAACTGTAAACCTCGCATCCCTGGGGATTAAGCCCTGACATGGTGTGTTTGATGGCACTGTCCTTGCCAGCTGCATCCGTCGCCTGGAAAATGATTAATAATGCGTAACGCTTCGATGCGTATAGTTCAGTTTCTACTTCAGCAGTCATCTGAATCAGCTTTTCAAGTTCACCTTCCGCTTCTTCTTTTTTGTAGCCGGCCGAATAATCCGGGGCAAAGTCGCGTAGCGAAAACCTCTGTTCGCCTGTTATTCTGAACTTGTCTGCGATAGATTTCATTAAAAAATGGTATTTACTAAGTTAACCTAAAATTTATGCTTTAGTGTGCCGTTATTTATATTTGCCGCTCACGCTGTGATTTAGCGGCGAATTTTACATCTTTACCCAAATGTTTCGTGAAATAAAAAACAGGTTTTTTCGCTATATAGTTATCCTTATTTACTCCATTATCATATTCTTTTGCGCCATCGAGCTCAACTTTTTATGGTTGTTTGGCTATTCGCCAACGATGGACGACATTAAAACCCCCACCATGTCGGTCGCTTCCGAGGTTTACTATGCAGACGGTAAACTGATTGGTCGTTTCTACAAAGAGAACCGCTCCCCTGTCGAGTTCAAAAAAATATCGCCCGACCTGGTCAATGCGCTCATCGCAACCGAGGATGTACGTTTCTACAAACACGGTGGGGTCGATTTCTATGGCTTCCTCACCAGTATGCTTTCCACTGCCAAAGGCGACAGGCGCGGTGGTAGTACCATTACCCAGCAGTTGGCCAAAAACCTGTTTGCAACACGTAAAAAGAAATCGCAGGGACTGGTGAAACATATCCCTGTTATCCGGACGGTGGTATTCAAGATCAAGGAGTGGATCACTTCGTTCGAAATTGAGCACGTGTATAACAAGCAGCAGATCCTGGAATTCTATTTTAATACCGTTCCGTTCGGCAATAATTCGTTTGGTATTAAATCAGCATCACTAAAATATTTTAATAAGACGCCGGATTCCGTGTCTCAATCACAGGCAGCTTTACTTGTTGGGATGCTGAAGGCTACTTCAACCTATAATCCTATCCGTAATCCTGAAAAAAGTACCGATCGCCGCAATACGGTTTTGGGCCAGATGCAGAAATATGGTTACATCACCAAAGCACAGTATGACGATGATATTAAACAACCACTCAACCTTGATTTGAGTTATACAGAAGACAACTCCCAGGGCGATTCATATCTGCGTCGTGCCGTTGAAAAATGGCTAAGCAAATGGTGTAAGCAAAATGGTTATGACCTTTATAGCGATGGCTTGAAGATTTATACCACCATCGATTCGCGCCTGCAGCAATATGCTGAAGAGGCCGTTGCCGAAAAGATGAAGATGCTCCAGAAACGTTTCTACAACCTTTGGGGCAATAAAACGCCATGGCGCGATCTGAGCGGCAATATCATCCCTGACTTTGCATTAAAGGCCGAAGAGAAGTTGCCTGTTTATAAGATACTGGACCGCAAGTTTCATGGCGATACCATTCCGATCAAACAGTACTTCGAGAAGAAAAAGAAGATGCGGATATTCTCGTGGAACGGCGACCGCGACACTATGTTCTCATCTGTCGATTCTATAAAGTACTACGCTAAAATCCTGAACACCGGTATGATGACCATCGAGCCATCCAGCGGGAAGATCAAGGTATGGGTGGGCGGTATCGATCATCGTTATTTTAAGTACGACCACGTGAACCAGGCCAAACGCCAGGCGGGTTCTACATTTAAGCCTTTTGCCTACGTTACTGCGCTGGATAACGGCTACACTCCTTGTGATAAGTTTACCGACAAGCCCGTGTCCATCAGCTTTATGGATAATGGCAAACCTGATGTTTGGGCGCCCCAAAACGCAAACTTCCAATTTAGCTACATGGATATGTCATTACGCTGGGCAATGGGTAAGTCTGTTAATTCCATCACCGCGCAATTGACTGAAAAAGTCGGCTGGGATAAGGTAGTTCAATATGCCCATAAATGCGGCATCGAAAGTCCATTGAAATCGGTGCCTTCTGTATCATTGGGCTCCAATGATGTGTCGGTTTATGAAATGACACGTGCTTATAGTACCTTTCTGAACAAGGGCGATCGCATCGATCCAATATTGGTAAGCAAGATTATTGATCAGGATGGCGATGTAGTTGCCGAATTTACCTCTAAGAAAACACCGGTGCTAAGTCCGGAAACTGCCTGGCTGATGCTCTATATGTTCAGAGGCGGTATGGAAGAACCAGGCGGCACGTCGCAGGCTTTGTGGGAGTATAACGATCTGTGGAAGTCGGGAAACAATCAGATCGGCGGTAAAACAGGCACCTCCTCAAAATATGTGGATGGCTGGTATATGGGTATTACGAAAGACCTGGTGACCGGCATCTGGGTGGGTTGTGATGACCGCAGCGTTCATTTTACCAGCTCTGAAACAGGTGAAGGTTCGCATACGGCGTTGCCGATCTTTGGTGCATTTATGTCGAAGGTTTATGACGACCCACACAGTGGCTATACCCGCGGGCCGTTCCCAAAACCTTGGGTTAAGATCACCAAGAGCTATGATTGCCCTTCGCCGCGTATTGATACCGATACCGGCGAGCTGGTGACGGATACACTTAACATGCCACCGGATTCAGCGTTGAAAATGCCATCTGATGAGGAAAATCCGGAGAACAAAAACCCTGACAATAAACCGCAGGAACAACAAAAGCCGTGATAGTCCGAAGTGTTAAATTTCGGCTACAAATAATAATGTTCGGATTCGAACTGTTATATTTCGGAAGTAAATCATATTTCACAGTTTAACCAATACCCCCTGTTGACTGATCATGAGTAAACTTTACCAGAATTTTATCCGTCATCACAAATACGCAGCCGTGCTGCTTTGCCTTATCGGGTCATTGTTTTTTAGTTTTAATGCTAACGCCCAATATTTCGGGCAGAACAAGGTTCGTTATAAAAATCTCAAATTCAAGGTATATCGCACGCCTCACTTCGAGATTTATTACTATATAAAGAATGATAGCCTGATCAAGCGTTTTGCACAGGAGAGCGAGCTCTGGTACACAATACATCAGCAGGTTTTCAGGGATACATTCAAAAAGCCGAATCCCATTATTTTATATGCTGATCATCCCGACTTCCAGCAAACAACAGCTATTGATGGCGATATCGGCGTAGGAACAGGCGGTGTTACCGAAGGATTGAAAAACCGGGTGGTAATGCCAATAATGGAAACGAACCAGACGACCCGCCACGTTATCGGCCACGAGCTGGTGCACGCTTTCCAATATCACATGTTGCTGGGCCGCGACTCTACAAGCTACGAGAATCTTGGTAATATGCCCCTTTGGATGATTGAGGGTATGGCCGAATACCTGTCACTGGGCAAAAAAGATGCGTTTACAGCAATGTGGATGCGGGATGCCTACCTCAACAAAAACATTCCAACCATACGCGACCTGACGGAAACCAACAAGTATTTCCCCTATCGTTATGGTGAAGCATTTTGGTCATTTGTAGGCTCAACTTACGGGGATACGGTCATTGTGCCTTTTTTCAAGAACACCGCCCGCTTTGGACTTGAATACGGCATCCGGAGGACATTCGGATATGACGACAAAACACTATCCAATCTCTGGAAAAACTCTATTGAAACCGCTTACAAGCCGCTTTTGACTGATACCGTCCAAAAGCCGGTAGGCAAGAAGATCATCGATAACAAGAACTCGGGCGAATTGAACGTGGCTCCGGCTGTCAGCCCGGATGGTAAATATCTTGCATTTCTGTCGGAAAAGGGATTGTTCACGATTGACCTTTACCTGGCCGATGCGCAAACGGGCCGTGTCATACGAAAGCTCACGAGTAAGATATCCAATACCAGGATCGATGAATTTAACTTTATCGAATCAGCAGGCGCCTGGTCGCCGGATAGCAAGCGGTTTGCATTCAGCATTTTCAGTCGCGCGCGTAACCGGATGCTGGTGGTAAGCGTGCCAGATGGAAGTGTGCTTCAGGACATTTCCATGGGCAAAGCGGAGCAGTTCAGCAACCTCACCTGGTCGCCAGATGGCAAAAACATTGCCTTCCAGGGTTTGGCTGACGGCCAGGGTGACTTGTATATGTACAATTTCGACACGAAGAAAGTCACCCAGCTTACCAACGATAAATATTCCGATTATCAGCCTTGCTTCTCCAGGGATGGCAAAAAGATCATCTTTACCAGTGACCGCAAAACCTACGATAAATCGACTGCCCAGGATATTACTTTCGACCTCGCCGAGCTGGATCTTTCTACAGGTAATGTAACGGATATACCCGTATTTGATGGCGCCAATAACCTTGATCCGCAATACTCGGCAGATGGCACGCAGGTATACTTTCTGTCGAACAGGGATGGCTTCCGCAATATGTACCGCTATACTTTGGCAAGCGGCAAAGTAGAGCAGATGACCAACTTATTTACAGGCATTTGTGGTATTACTGAATATTCTCCGGCAATCAGTATTTCAAATAACGACGACATTGTATACTCCTACTATTTCGCGCAGAAGTACGTGCTTTACAACGCAAAAGCGAAAGATTTTACGCCAAAAGAAGTAAATGCAGGCTCGCTCAACTTTGATGCTGCCATGCTGCCACCGTTCCGTTCGGTTGGCGTCGACCTGATCAATTCGAACCTGAACAACTACCTGGCGTACCCAAAGATTCCAACTGATTCAATCAAACTGACGCCTTACAGACCCCAGTTTAAATTAGATTACCTGGCCAGCAGCGGTGTTGGTGCTTCGGTAAGCCAGTTTGGCGCCGGTTTATCAAGTGGTGTGCAGGGCGTTTTTAGCGACATACTTGGTCGCAATTTGATCTACGGTGGTTTAGATGTTAATGGACAGGTTTATGATTTTGGCGGGCAATTTATCTACATCAACC
>JAICXZ010000017.1 GCA_025934475.1 Mucilaginibacter sp.
CCCATTTCGGGTTTGATGTTATAGATCGTGACATTACCGTTATATTCTACAAGAATGAACGGTGAGAAGTTTTTAGCGGTCGCAATATTGGTGGTTTTGCGTATGCTGCCTTTTGCCGATAGGCCAAGCCACAGAGCGAAGCTTGCAGTACCGGCGGTTTGGATGAAGCTGCGCCTTGATATTTGGTCAGTAGCCATTTTTCACCGGAATAATGTGTTAAAGTTACGCAATGATATTTGTGCTTTGCAATTAAAATCAGCTATAATTTACCCGTCTAACAATGTTGTTACTTGTTCGTTATCCTCATTCGATTGTTTTGATAATTTTGGCAGGAATCCCACCGACAATTGTATTAGCCGGAACATCTTTATTAACCACTGCTCCCGCCGCCACAACAGCATTTTCGCCGATAGTTACGCCCGGTAGTATGATTGCTCCCGTGCCAATCCAGGCATTCCTTTTGATAAGAATAGATTTAAGATCAAGTGATTTTCTGTTAGATGGATCCAAAGGATGATTTTCTGTGATCAGGCTAACTCTCGGCCCTATCTGCACATCATCCTCGATGGTTATTCCTCCCAAATCCAGGAAACTGCAGGCATGGTTGATAAACACATTTCTTCCCAATTTTATATGTTGTCCGAAATTTGTGTGGAACGGCACAAATGCTATTGTGCTTTTATCTATGGATGTTCCTGTAATTTCACTCAAACGGTCGCGAATTTGGTCAATATCAGTTGAGGTATTAAGCGCCGCGGATAGTTTTATTGTGCGGGCGACGGCCTCCCATAACCGGGGTAGCTGGGGATCATCATCGGGAATGATCCCACTTGCAAGCATTCTTTCAAATATGTCGGTCATGTCTTCGGTCACATCCAAATAATATTTTTTGTTGATTCACGAGTTCGGTTTATTGATCCCCAGGTTTTCACAAACATATCGTTCAGGTCTCTCGATAATTTCTGTAATAAAAGTAGCAAGACTTTTTTGCGAAATGACCGACCCTTTCTCGGGCTCGCTCTTCCGCGTAAGTTCATAGTCAACTTCGTTTGTATTGGTAAACCAGGTTGGCCGCAGGATGGTGTACTCAATATCCGAAGCCTCGATTACATCCGCCGCTGCGCGGTACGGCCCTAGAACCGGCCGCAAAGGCGTATCATAGATTCCTATCGAGCTGATAAAAATCAATCTTTTGACACCTGTTTCATTCATCGCTTTCACAATGTTTTGCGCCATAGCGCCAAGATCTCCGGCCAGGTTGGCATACACAATATCCTGTCCTGCTATCGCAGCCTTGAGTTGGGCGTAATTCAGCACATCGCCCTCAACTATCCTGGCCTTTGAACTGTCGACATTTTTTAAACGGCGAGCGTTGCGAACAAACAAAGTGAGATTTACATTCTCTTTTTCAGTGAGGATATCAATTACATGCCCTGCTATATTGCCGCCGGCGCCCAGAATAATTACCTTTTTCATTTCGGTAGTTTTAGTTCGTTTTCGGCGCCAGTTCTCCAAACCAATAGGCGGCCGTAACCCCGCCATCCATCAAAAAGTCGCTTCCCGTAATAAATGTGCCATCCTGGCCCATAAGCAATGCACCAACGTTTCCAACTTCATCAGGAGTTCCGGCTCGTCCCACAGCCGAAAGCTCGATCATCCTGCGGTAGCCATCGCCACGCGGACCGGATAGCTCATCTTTTGCGAGCGGCGTAATGATGATCCCCGGACTTATGGTGTTGATACGCGCCCCGCGCTTACCCCATCTAACTGCTTCTGCCATCACGCGAAGCGAATTTCCTCTTTTAGATAATTGATAAGCGTGCAGCGAGTCATTAACCTGGTCGGGTTGAAGGAAATCAAGTGACAACAATTCATCCGCTGGTATAGTCGCCAGTGCCTTGTTTTGTTCCGGAGTCAGCGCGGGTAAGCGGTGCCCTGATTGAGAAGCGATAACTACGCCCGAGCCGCCGGCTGCGATGATATTGCCAAACTCCTCCAGGATCACAGCATTTCCATACAGGTCGACATGCAATATGGTGGACGGCGAAGCCTGTGACGGCGAAACGCCTGCAGCCTGTATCAGCCCGATGACGCTGCCAATTGACGTGGCTTTTTTAACCAGCGCCTCAATGGACGGACGCGAAGATATGTCAACCGTAGTTGTACTGACTTCGAAACCTGCTTCACTGAGCACTTTTGCAGCAGCATCTGCGTTTTCCTGGCGAAGATCGGCCAGCAATACATGTTTGCCGGCGCTTACTCTGCGGGCGATTGCCTGGCCAATTGAGCCGGCGCCGATGACAACGATTACTTCTATGTTATTTGTTTTCATGAGGATAATGGTACAGTCTAATTTTTCATTTTACTTTCCCACCCGGCTTTGCATCTGCTGCGGATAACGGGCGCCCTGCACTTCGATATCGCTGAGGGCGTTTTTGATATCCGCCAGATCCTGTGCAGTCAGTTCTACAGTGGCTGCGGCCATGTTCTCTTCCAGCCGGCTGATCTTGGTGGTACCGGGTATAGGAACGATCCACGGTTTTTGTGCCAGCAGCCAGGCGATGGCAATCTGCGCCCGTGTCACCCCTTTTTGATCGGCGATAGAGCCAAGCACTTCAACCAGGGTTTGATTTGCCTTTCTATTCTCCTCCGAAAAACGGGGAACCACATTGCGGAAATCGGTCTTATCGAAAGTGGTATTTTCGTTAATGGCGCCGGTAAGAAACCCTTTGCCCAGCGGGCTGAACGGAACAAAGCCGATGCCCAGTTCTTCTAAAAGCGGAAGTATCTCAGCCTCAGGTTCGCGCCACCAAAGCGAATACTCGCTCTGCAAGGCAGTAACAGGCTGAATGGCGTGCGCCTTGCGGATACTGCCGGCACCTGCTTCCGACAGGCCGAAGTGTTTTACCTTGCCTTCAGCGATCAATTCCTTTACGGCGCCGGCGACATCTTCCATCGGCACGTTTGGGTCGACGCGGTGCTGGTATAGCAAGTCGATTCGGTCGGTGCGTAGCCGCTTTAAGGCGGCTTCGGTAACCGCACGAATGGTTTCCGGCCGGCTATCCATGCCCTGCGCCGGTACCCCGTTTATAAAACCGAATTTAGTGGCAATCACCACTTCATTGCGGAAAGGTTCGAGGGCTTCGCCTACCACTTCCTCGTTCAAATACGGGCCATAGGCTTCCGCGCTATCGAAGAAAGTAACACCAAGCTCAAATGCGCGGCGTATTAATTTTATTGCATCCTGTTTTTCGGTAGCGGGACCGTAGCCGTAGCTTAATCCCATGCAACCCAGGCCGAGTGCTGAAACTTCGAGGCCTTGTCCTAACATTCTCTTTTTCAAAGTTATTTCGTTTTATAGGCTGTTTTTTACTAAAGGTATTTGACAGTTATCTGTTTTAATGCTGCGGGTTATTATTATTCATTTTAACCGGCCGGAGCAGTGTTGAGAAAGTGAGTGAGCCCATCTTCCATTTGCCGTTTTCTTTGATATACACCTCAGTCACCATAAAGGCATGGGTTACTTCGTTTCCGCCAACGACTGCCAGCAAGTCGATGTCATTTAACAGGATGGCCGTGGTACCAAAAATATTCACCGACGCGCCGTACACCACAGCTTTCTTATACCAGATCCCGCCACCTTTAATTGTATTCAATTCCTGCGATTTTCCCCAGCTTCCGCCCATGTGAACAAAGACACACTTTTCGTCAAACAATCCATTTAAGGTATCTACACTTTTGTTAGCCATCCATTGCCATTTGGCTTTGGAAAGATCAAGGAGTTCCTGTTCTTCTTTCGTGACGGTTGTATTTGTTGAGTTCGGTAATTTAGCCTGGGCATGCGATAGCTGCACACCGGCTATGCACAATAAAATAGCGATAATTGCTCTTTTCATGATTTTAGGTTTTATGGATTGGTTTTTAATTATTCATTTTTCTTTCTCCCAGCCATTTAACCATTGCCGGGTCTCGGTGATCAAAGAAAAGGCTTGCGCTGGTGTCCAAAGTTTTGATGGCTTTCGTATCTTCAGCGCTTAGCTCCAAGTCGAATATGTTGAAGTTTTCTTCCATCCTTTCCTTGCGGACGGATTTTGGGATCGCAACCACACCTCTTTGTGTAAGCCAGCGGAGTATTACCTGGGCGATTGATTTATCATACTTGTTTCCGATGCCTTGCAGCAGCTCGTTATGAAAGATGTTGTTTTTACCTTCTGCAAATGGGCCCCATGACTCAATCTGCACATTGTTGTCTATCATGAAGTGTTGTGCGTCCTTTTGCTGATGGAACGGATGAGTTTCTACCTAGTTGATGGCCGGCACGATCTCGTTGTTAACGATCAGGTCCATTAGCCTGTCAGGTTGAAAATTGCTCACGCCAATCGCTCTTATTTTGCCCTCTTTATACAGTTCTTCCATCGCTCTCCATTCGCCGTAAACGTCCCCGAAAGGCTGATGGATGAGGTAGAGGTCCAGGTAATCCAGTTGCAGCTTTTTCAATGAGCTTTCAAATGCCTTTTTTGCGCCTTCATAACCGTTTGAGTGTATCCAAAGCTTTGTTGTAATAAACAATTCCTCACGGGCAAAGCCGCTGTTTTTTATTGCCCTGCCTACTGCTTCCTCGTTCATGTAGGACTGCGCTGTGTCAATCAGGCGGTAGCCGGTTTCAATGGCATCCATCACACCTCTTTCACATTCCGCCAGGTCTGTTACCTGGAATACGCCGAAGCCTAACATTGGCATTTCAACGCCGTTATTCAATTTAACTTTTCGCATCGGATGATTTATAGTATGTTGAGTCATATGGTAATTGAACAGGACAAAGTTGAGGCATATTTCCCGGCCCGTTGTTATACCGATTACGGTATTACCTACCAATATTACTGATATGCTTTACTGGGTGCATCAGCGGCAAATAAAAGCCGTAGTTTTGGATAAGATAAAGCGCAATGCTATGGAAGAGATAAACAGATTTGACAGCATCAGCCAGTATAATGCCTACAACAACCACGAAACCCTGCACCCGTTGGTGAGCGTTATTGATTACTCGAAGGCGAGCCCGAGGATGCTCAGGAAATCATATTTTGGCTTCTATGCCGTGTTGCTAAAGGATGTGAAATGCGGCGACCTGCGTTATGGTAAGAATTACTACGATTACCAGGAAGGAACGTTGGTTTTTGTTGGTCCCGGGCAGATAGCGGGTATAGAAAATTCAAACGAGATCTACCAGCCCAAAGGCTTTGGCCTGGTGTTTCACCCCGACCTGATCCGCGGCACCTCGCTGGGCAAGCATATACATGATTATACTTTCTTTTCGTACGAAGTGCGCGAAGCCCTTCATCTATCCGAGCGCGAGCGACAGACTGTACTGGATTGCATGTCGAAAATAGCGATGGAATTGCAGCAGTCAATCGATAAGCACAGCAAAATGCTGATCACGAACAATATTGAGCTACTGTTGAATTATTGCACACGCTTTTACGACCGCCAGTTCATCACCCGCGATCACGTTAACAAAGGCATCCTCGAAAAATTTGAAGATACGCTGAACGGCTATTTCGGATCAGACAAACCACAGACACTGGGCCTGCCCTCCGTAGCCTGGTGCGCCGAACAACTGCACCTATCCCCCAACTATTTCGGCGACCTGATCAAAAAAGAAACAGGCCGCTCGGCACAGGAATACATACAGGCCAAGCTGATGGATGTAGCTAAAGAGAAGATATTTGATACCAACAAATCCGTAAGCGAAGTTGCCTATGAGTTAGGTTTCAAATATCCGCAACATTTTACCCGGCTGTTCAAACAGCGTGTGGGGCAAACGCCGAATGAGTATAGGATGATGAATAACTAGCTGCCGGCGCACCTGGCAAATCCACCCCAAACGGGGTATATACCCCATCCTAAATTGACTTAGTTTTGAGCAAACAAACTCATTTTCAACTTAAAACACAGTTATGAAGACAGCATTTTTTGTAAAGGCCGCCGGCTTTTTTACCTGTTTATTGTTGGTAGCATCAGTGGCATTCTGCCAGGAAAGTCCGCGTGAAACCGCAAGCGGGAGCATTAACGGGGCGCAGATTAAAATAAACTATGGCAGCCCCTCGGTAAGAGGAAGGAAAATATGGGGCGGCCTGGTGCCCTACGATGCCATCTGGCGTACGGGAGCCAACGAGGCAACTACCATTGAGACCAGCAAGGATATTAACATTGAAGGCAAACCATTGCATGCAGGCAAATACAGCGTTTTCACCATACCCGGCGAGAAAGAGTGGAAAGTGATCTTCAATTCAGAAACTACGCAATGGGGCATTAAGGACGATGGATCGGCCAATGACGACCCATCAAAGGATGTGCTTACCATAACAGTTAAACCTGAAAAAGCCAAAGAATTTAAAGAGCACCTGACCTTTGTAATCACTGATAAAAGTTTTTCATTGCTTTGGGAAAATTTAGCTGTGCCAGTTTTGATAAACTGAGGGTGTGGTAACGCTAAAAGAAAATAGCGACGGGTTTTAGGCCTATCGCTATTTTACAAAAAGTTAACCAGTCACAAGTTAACTAATTAACCAGTTAACAAATCACTTCGCCTCATTATAAAACCTTATATCCGGTTTCCCGATCACCCCTGCACTCTCCATCAACTTTTTCTTTTCGTCAGAGAAAATAGCGGCTTTGGCCTTAGCCATGTCGGAAATACCGAACACCAGGTGAACCATGGTAGTGTCGTCAATACCGCGCCCCAATGCCCGGTCAATAAGCCCTTCACTTGCCCGTTTCGCGGAGCCTTCGCCGTCAAATACTTTCAGCCATGCATTAAAATCCTTCACCTTGTGGTTCACAATTACAAACTGTTTTGCAGGGCTGCCCGTCATCCTGATGATGTGATAATATTGGATATCTGGTTTTCCAATAACCCCGCCTTTGTCCATAGCTGCTTTGAGTTTAGGATCGGCCATGAATGCTTTGGCTTTCGCCATGTCGGTAACTTTTACTGCAACAAGGATGTTGTTAGGATCGTCAACATTTCGGCCTACCGCAAGGTCCTGTCCCCCGGCTGCTTTACGGTTCACCGAATCGGCATCAAAACCAGGCCTCCATTTGGCATAGTCCTTTACACTGTGGATGACATCGACCACGTCAAACGGAGCTGTCGATGCAGCTGGCTGGGCAGCCATTTTTGTTGTGTCGGTACTGGTTTTTGTTGTTGTATCGCCGGTGGTTTTGGTTGAAGAACCGCCGCACGAAAAAAATGCTGTTACAATAGTTATTGCCAGCATCATCTGAAATACTGATTTTAACTTTCCCATGATTTTAGGTTTTGATTGTGAAAAATGGTTGTAAATAGCGGAAAGCCGCCCATCGGCCTTCTTTGGTTTATATATATAAAACTAACTATATATATTGATTTTCAACAAATTATTCAATAATATAATAATTGCATATTCTATTTCTCCCTAATGCGTCCATTCGAGCCATTTACTATATTTGAGGCTATATGAACAGCTCTTTCATTGCTCTTATTGCCAACATTGCACTTACGATATCTGTTATCGTGGCCGTTATTTTTGGAATAGCGCAGGTGAGATCAGCTGCCAGAGATCGCCGCGAGCGGCTAACATTGGATATCCTGAGCAGCTTCCAGACAAAGGAGTTCGCCGAAATGCTGCACCACACTACCTTTACCAAGTTCCCGGCAACCCGTGGAGAATGGCTCAAGATGGAGCCGCAGGATCAGATACGCTTTGTACAATTTACCCAGCAAATGGAATCACTGGGGCTTTTACTGGCCGAACGCCTGATCAATATCGACCTGGTTGATAAAACATTGGGCGCCTATGTGGTTCACATGTGGGAAAAATGCAAACCCGTTATCCTTGATACCCGCATAACAAACGACGATCCTTTCCTCTCCGAATATTTTCAATGGATGGCCGAACAGATAGACCGGCGTATGAAAGAGCGGCCACGTAAGCCTTTCCATCTATCATCCCGGACGGCGATATAAATAAGTCCCGATCACAATATTTTCTTTCAAGCTCATTTCGCATCGCTATTCGGCGATTCGGGCCCATTATATGCCATAATATGCAATAATAAAGCTCATATTTTAAATTTCAGATTTATAATTAATAATTAATTATTTTCTTAATAATGCGAAACCTTATCATTTACATTTCGTATTAGTTTAATATCATTCATAATAAAACATTGTCACAATTGCTTTTCAAGGCTTTTAGTTAGGAGCTTTTAAGAAGGGGCGGATTGGGAAGGGAAAGGAAAAAGATGAAAAGTACGCTGTTACTACTTATGGCAATAATTTTTTTGTCATCGTGCCGCAAAGAAACCTCGGTTAAACCGTTAATTGAATCAAATAATATAAATGCAGTAGCAAACTACAAGCTGGCTGACACGATAGCTGATGGCGCAAGCTTTAAAATAAGGCTGTGGACCGATGTTACAACCTATGACGAAACAGCATTTATTTTCAGGCACGGAGCCAACGTTAATTATGTATTGAATGAAGACGCGCTGTATATGCCCGGCATGGGTGATGTTAGCCTGGCAAGTATCTCAACCGACGGCCAATTGCTGGCGATTAATACACTGCCTTACCACTACCACCAAAAGGTACACCTCGACATCGAGACAAAAACAGCCACGGCCGCTACATTAGGTATGCGTTCTCCGGTTAAAATACCGTCAAATCTTCACGTTTGGCTCAGAGACAAGTTTCTCGGCGACAGCACCGATCTAACAGTAGCCAATCATAATTTCAATATAACGGCAGACCCTAATTCATTTGGAAACAAACGCTTTGTACTCCTATTTAAACTGGATACCACAATTAAGAAATCATAATTTATTAACCTTTATATCACACAACCATGTTATCACTTCGCCCCATTCAGGCAGTTAATGACGAAAAGACTACCAGGTCATTTGTTATCATCACTCGTTCGCAGCCTAAAGCATTTTTTTCTTCCAACACCACCACTTACGACGTTTACCTGGCAGATATTGAGCGGCTCTTCAACAACGGATACATGGAAGGTGGCCCGGAAAAAAAAGCGGATCCCGCTTATTTTGGTCACATCCGTTTCAATCATTTTTGGGGTAGTTTCAGGTATTTTGCATCAGGCGATAATAACCTTCGTCCGCATGAAGCCGAAGAGTTATATGATGAAATAGCCTCCAGTTCATTGATAATCAGCAGTATTCAAAAATAAGTTAACACTAATGGTTTTTTATTTAAAACTGCTTTCATCACTGAGCGTAGGCTCATGGTATCAAAACATCGCGTTTTACGTCTTCATGGTATTCTTCATATACCTGAATTTGGATATCATATCAGCCCGGGCAAAGACCAGGATCAGGACTTTCAAAATGAATGAACCAACATTTCCCGATAGCCGTGATTTTCGTGGGTCGCCCAAATATTAAAACTTCGGAATTTCGGTCGACAACGTGATGCCATTCAGGATTTGACGTGATCTTTATCATTTATTGACCGCCACGCCGATTATACTTTAGCGAAGAATAATCAAGTACTGTTATGTGGTGGCAATACCTGTGCGTTTTCCTCGGCGCTTTTATATTCGACGTGGTTCCTTTTCCTCTGCCACCCGCGTTTACCGTTATGGTATTTTTCCAGATACTTTTTGGCCTTGATATATGGCCGGTAATAACCATCGGCGTCATTGGCTCTATACTTGGCAGGTACCTGCTTACACTTTATATCCCATACCTGTCTGATAAGGTATTAACCCATGCAAAAACAGAAGATGTTCAGTTCCTTGGCAACCGGATCAGCAAGCATACGTGGAAAACACAAGGCATCATACTACTTTATACGTTGTTGCCCCTGCCAACCACCCCAATATTTATAGCAGGTGGCATGTCGAGGGTAAGGGCGCTTTACATCATCCCGGCGTTTACGGTCGGTAAATTCACCAGCGACGCTATTTCCGTTCACCTCGGTAATTACGCATCCGAAAATATTATCCAGTTTATCGAACGCGGCGTTACCTGGCATTCCATAGCCGGGCTTGCTATTGGGCTGTTGCTGCTAGGGAGCCTTCTGTTCATCAACTGGCGCGCACTCATCATCAACAAAAAACTGCTGCTAAACTTTCATATCTGGAAACATAGAAGCCAAGCCGACGATCAAGCTCAGTCATTGTAAATTACCCTTGGTTCTCAGCGTCCTCTAAGCCTTTCCCCTGTTGTCACTGCGGTTAAAATACTTACTTCCGAGATTACGATGGAGCGTAAGTATCTCCAAAAACGCCACTATATCCACTTTAATTAATCATTTTTTCTCGCTGAAAATCAGTGCTTGTAACGCCAATGTTACGAAATGGTTAAACCCTGGGCTATTTAATGGCATCCAAAGAGAAACAAACATTAAATGAACCAAATACTGAAACCCATGAAAAAAGTAATCAAATCGGTAATGGTGCTTGCGATCGCGTTCGCGGCACAATCAACTTTTGCACAAGTAAACGTCGCGGCAACCACGGCCACCAAAACAGCAGTTCGTGCTGCGCTGCCAAAAGCTAACGTAGCGGCGACCGCAAGAACAACGGCCAACCAGGCTGCCATGATAAGCAAACAAACTGCTGCTCAAACTACAGCAGCCGTAAAAACAACGGCAAGCAAAACTGCCAGCTTTGAGGCAAATACAGCAGCCAAAACCACTGCTGCAGTTAACAACCAGACACAGGTATCGGCTAATCAATCAGCCAAAGTTGCCGCGGATGAGTCTGCAAAGATGAACACTAACGCAAACGAATCGGCGAAAGTTGCGGCGGATGCTCAGACCAGCGCTACTGCCGACACCAAAAATGCATTGAAGTCTGCTAAATCCGGTGTGCAAACCTCGGCTAATACTTCAGCTAAAGTAGCTGCCAACGAATCTGCAAAAACGAAAGCTGACGCTAACGAGGCTTCAAGCGTAGCTGCCAATAAGGTATCTGCATCTAAAACTACTTCGGCCAAAGTAGCCGCTGGTGAATCTGCAAAAATTAACGCAAATGCTAACGAAGCTGCCAATACTACTGCAACTAAAGTAGCATCTGCAAAAAGCACATCGGCCACAGTTGCCGCAAAAGCAAAAGCCAAAACTTCGGCCAGCGCTAAGAATGCTGTAAAAACTGCCAAAGCAAAAGCTAACGTATCAGCAAATGCTGCCGCAAAAGGCGAACAATCTGCCAGGGCATACGTTAAAAGCAGCCAGGTAAAAGCATCTAACGAAACAAACACTTCTGCCAAAGCAGCAGTGAATGGATCGAAGAATAAAACAAAACTGGATGCTTCCAGTTATACGGCTTCGGCAACCTCTGTTGCAGCAGGCAAAAAGAAAGCTGATGTAAAAGTCGCTTCTTCGGAAAAACTGAGTGCAGGCGCCCAAAAATAAAAACATCAAAAGGTGAAAGATCGAAGGGTCTTTCACCTTTACATCAACTACTTATGAAAAACGCATTTAAACTAACCTTCTTTGCACTTTTTGTTCTTATCTCATTCAAATCCAAAGCTCAGAAAGTGTCTATTGATACTAACCTGTTGTTTCTTCCCCAATCAAAATTTTCATTTAACGCCAGTGCCCAATACATGTCCGATCTGACCTACGCCGGACGTAAGGACCTATCAAGCGTACCTGCGTTGCTTCCTGGTTTTACTGCGGTTTACAAGCATAGCTTCTTTATAAACGCTTTAGGATATTTTGATGTCAACGGATCTAAGTCAGGTGCCGAAGGTTTGAGCATTAGTCCTGGCTACCTGTTTTCGCTGGATACCGGAAGGAAATTCGGCGGCTCTATCGTAGCGACCAAGTTCTTCATAACCAATAACAGCCCTATCATTTTATCATCTTTTAATGCGATGATCGATGGCCAGCTATATTATTCGGGGCCCATTAAGTTTACTATTGGTGGCACCTTTAGCCTTGATAAAGGCAATAACCGCGACTGGATGAATACCATCCAACTGGAAAAAGAAGTTTGGCTCCTAAAAAACGGCGAGCTAAAAACCAATGGTCTCAAAATTACGCCGACTATTACCGCGTTTACAGGATCCCAGGAGTTTACCGAGACATATTACGTGGAATCACAGGTGCCCAGAGCGATCGCTACCCCAACTGTATTATCACCTATTACTTCCCTGGTCCCCGGCCTCAGCCAGCAGCAGGTGCTCAACAAAACTGTCACACAACAAAAAGGACGTGAGGTAAAACAATACAAGCTCCTTGCCGCGAGTCTCTCGATGCCAATTGATTACACCCTGAACAGCTGGCAATTTACAGTGACTCCGTATTTCACACGTCCTTTCAATGAAGTTGATTACACCGGCGGTGGTACTTCCGGCAATTATTTCTTCTTCACAGCGGGCGTGAGCTATTTATTTTAAAAACAAAATCAACTTTTTACAGCTTCTACAATTATTGCACTTCCTCTGCCCAACCCCGTGAAATAACGGGGTAAATTTTGGGTGTTTTAACCATTGCGTAATAGATTGCAAAATAGTTAAATTGGCCCGGATACCCCGGACCTTAGACCCTACTTATGGCGCTAATACGACAAGTTAGCTGTATACGCAAACGAAATTATTATTTTGATCCGCACGAAATTATCGAAAGCCTTGGCGGTGAATATCTTGGCGCTCCATGGCGCCTGCCCGATTTTATGGTTATTCACTACATTAAAACCGGACTTGAAAAATATTTTGTAAAGGTTGGCCACAAAAAATTAAAAATAATTGTGGCCACTTACAATAACAAAGAATATCTGAAGGCCGAAACTGATGATTACAGCCCCGATACGTTGCTGGCGCTGCCGCTATGCGATAGTTTGAAGGTGATTAAATGAGCTGGTTATAGGATCGGCGAACGGTTTGCTTTGGCTATTCGTCGTCCGTATCTAGGCGTTCCTCTTCCAGGTCGAGACGGCGCTCAATGGCGGCTATTACGTCGTCGTCGTAGTGATCTTTATGTCTGAACCGGTGCAGTTCCGTTCGCTGATGCTCGGTGAGCTCAACCATTACCCGTTTAAACCTGGTAAGTATGCCGCCCAGCGTTAGCTTTTTCTTTTTATCAATAGCTTCCTCATAAAGCGACTTTTTTAGTTGTAGCAACTCGTAGCGGTTACGCAGCATGGGATTGTGCTCGATGTCGCGCTTATACTTATTCTCCAGTTCGGTAATCGATGCATTTACGAGGTGGGTATCCATTTCGAGCATTTGGAGTTCGTCGGGTTTTTGATCAGGAAAATATTCTGGCTTTACGATGCGGACAATAGAGGGAAGTATCAAACCCTGCCCCACCAGCGTAACGATGATGACTACAAAAGTTATAAATAACACGAGGTCGCGATATGGGAAAGGCTGGCCATGAAGCAATAACGGGATAGCCAGCGCCGAAGCCAGTGAAACGACGCCGCGCAAGCCTGCCCAGCCGACAACGGTGGGGTTACGCCACCCCGGACGGCTTTGAGCCACGGTGATGAACCGGCTGATAAAACGCGTAAAAATGGAAGAAAAATAAGCGCTGAAAACACGCACCAATATCACAGCTGCGGCAATAATAAGCGCGATTGACAAACCATGACCGAGCGTGTCGGAATAAAGCCCGGCCGATATCTCGGGCAATTGTAACCCGATCAGGAAAAAGATCACCGCATTCAAAATAAACACTACTGATCGCCATACGGCCCGCGATCGCAAACGACTACTGTGACCAAAAATAAAATGATTTTGATAAGCTATGAATAACCCACCCGTCACCACCGCCAATACGCCCGACGAATGCAGGTCCTCGGCAGTAAGATAGATCAGGTACGGGAATACTATTGACAAAGCAATATCAAGTGTGGATGTAGTTGGCAGCCAGCGGTAAATGGCATAAAAAATTACGCCGAACACCAAACCTATTGCAATGCCGCTCACAACTACCAGCAAGAAACTTAATAAGGCCTCGTGAAACACAAAATTGTTGGTGGTTATTGCCTCCAGCGCAAAACTGTAGAGCGTTAAGCTGGTGGCGTCATTTAGCAGGCTCTCTCCTTCCAGGATGCTTACCATCCCTTTGGGTAACCGCACATATCGTAATACGGCTGTAGCTGCCGAAGCATCGGGCGGAGAAATGATGGCGCCCAGCATGAAGCCCTCGGCCAGCGTAAACCCAGGGATTAGCCAGCATGCAATAAAGGCCACAGCAGTTGCAGTAAGCAGCACAAAGCCGACCGCCATCACCAGGATAATACGCCGCCATCGCCACAATGCCCGCCATGATGAATTATACGCCGCGTCGAACAAAATAGGAGGCAAAATAACCAGGAACACAAGGTTGGGATCGATGCTGATGGTAGGTATAACCGGTATAAAACCCA
>JAICXZ010000519.1 GCA_025934475.1 Mucilaginibacter sp.
GAGATTAGTTAATTAGGATTGGTAATGCGCACATATTTTATATAGCTAATTGCTGAATATCTTTCGGTCGCTGCGATTTGAACTACCGCCGCTGAATTTGCAAGCTTTCTTTATAGAAGAGATATCGAAAGGCGATTTAGAATAGCTGAGGTGCGCCTAATCTCTAATTAACTAATCTCTAATTAACTAATCTCCAACAACAAAACAGCCATTGCCTCGCGCAACGGCTGTTTATTTTATCCACTAAACTAAACTAACTATTAACCATCGGCCCCGTAACTTTTCTTGACAAAGGTTGCCTGGGCAGGCGGGGGACCTCGGTATGTGAGAGGTTAATAAATTCATTTCAAAGCGATGATGGCAGGCAGGCCGTTGCTTAACGCAACGGCCGCTACCAAAACAAGCAGGATATTCTAGACCCTAACTATTATCCTGTTGTCCATCAAGGTGTCTGAAATTCCATTCTCGCAACGGAACATGTTTCTCATAGCACCTGTTTCAAATACCGACCGGCATGTAAATCAACCTGGTGCGGACATAGTTTTCTTTGATGACCGGCCAGAATTTTCTTAACAGCAAAACGGTAATGAGTATCATATTTATTTAACTTTACCCAAACCAAAGTTGGGGATTGCACCAAAAAGATTCGTGAGTGCTAACACGGTAAATCATACGTGTTTTTACGCATTTGCACGTGAAAATTACCCGATATATACCCGCCCCAAAAAATAATTAGTCTATTGTGTTGCTTTGACGCAATGATTTGCTATCTTTCAGAAATCAATTTAAAACCTGGAAAATTATGCTCAACAGACGACAATTCCTATTTGGCTCTGGCGCGGCGGCGCTGAGTGCTTTGGCTTTACCTAAAATGGTTTCGGCTTTCCTGATGGAGCCTGCACCTCACCCGCTTGGCCTGCAACTGTTTACCTTATTCGGTGTGATCGAATCGGATGTAAAAGGCAATCTTAAAAAGGTGCGTGACATTGGTTTCACCGAAATCGAATCAGCCTTCAGCAAACTGCCGAACTATTATGGCATGAGCCCTAAGGAATTCGCCGCAACCTGTAAGGACCTGGGCCTGTCGTGGAAGTCGCATCACGTGCTGGGTGCCCCCTTTAAGTTGCCTAAAGGCGCAACCATGCCGAAGGGATTAACTTTACCTCCACACATGCTTAACCTGAAAGATGACATGCAAAAGCTGGTAGATGACGCTGCAGAAGGCGGTATCTCATACCTGGTTTGCGCCAATATCCCTACCGGAACACTGGACGAAATAAAAGAATCCAACGAGATATTGAACAAAACCGGTGAGGCCTGCAAAAAAGTCAACATCCAGTTCTGCTATCACAACCACGACATGGAGTTTAAAGAAGTTGAAGGTAAAACTCCATATCACCGGATGCTGGAAGGCACCGATAAGAAATTGGTAAAAATGGAACTTGATCTGAGCTGGGTCACCAAAGCGGGTGTAAACCCTGTCGACTTGTTCAAAGCTCACCCGGGCCGCTTCCCGCTGTTGCACGTGAAAGATTTGGACAAAGAACGCAAAGGTCCGGTGCCCGTTGGCGAAGGCGTGGTTGATTTTAAGACTGTGTTTGCAAACGTAAAAATAGCCGGTGCCAAGCATTATTTTGTTGAGCACGATATGCCGAAAGACGCCTTTGAAAGTATCGCAACAAGTTATAAGAACTTAAGGGCGATGGGCGTGTGAGTTAATTCGAATTTCGTCCGCTAGCTAGCGGATCAATTTCGAATTTTTTAGTTGCGTAGTTGAATTAATAAGCCGCCTGCTACCAGTCGGCTTTTCGTTTTAATAAAACAGGCAAGCGATAGACGCTGCCGCCAGGAAAGTAAAAAGCGATGCCAGAAGGGCGCCGACCGTAAACCGGTTGTCGAAGTTGACATAAATGGCACTGTTGATCTCGCGGATCAGCACCAAACAACCAAAACACAGCAATCCGAATTTACAGGCAGACAGCACGCTGCCATACACAACATATTTAGAGCCGATCTTAAAATAAAAAAGGGTGAATAACGCGCCGAACACCAATGATAACAGTGAACTGTAGGTGTAGCTTTTAGTAGTTTCCTTGCGCCAGGTTTGCGGCGTAAGTGCCTGGTACTTGTGAAATAAGAAACCGATGAAGAACCATTCGATGAAAATATTTGCAACGCCAATGCAGATTGCCGAAAATACAAAATGTTTGATATTCATTGCTTTACAGGTTTAACTATATAAATTTAAGCTTTTTAAAAAAAAGAACCTATTGCAGGCGGCACATCATTTCAAAATCATAAAATAGCAATTGCGCCCGGTGAGGTAAGTTATAGCTAAGTTTAGCAGTAACATTTGAACGGGTGCAACATCCAAACACTATATTTTGTTATTAAAGCGTGGAAACTATTCTGAATACCTCGGGCCTGGGCAAAACTTATCAAAGCGCAGGCAAAACATTAACTGTCCTGGATAATATTTCATTTGAGGTCGAAGCAGGCTCGACTAACGCTATCGTTGGTCCTTCGGGCAGCGGTAAAACTACATTGCTGGGGCTGTGCGCCGGATTGGACCGTTCGACAACGGGTACCGTTACCCTCAACGGCATCAACCTGGGCAGTCTTGGTGAAGACAAGCGCGCGCAAGTGCGTAACCAGTATGTGGGCTTCATTTTTCAGAATTTCCAGCTGCTGCCTACTTTAACGGCGCTCGAAAACGTGATGGTGCCACTGGAACTACGTGGCGAGAAAAATATTCGCGCCCGTGCGCTCGATCTGCTGGACAAAGTTGGACTTGCCGAACGCGGGCACCACTACCCTGCTCAATTATCAGGCGGTGAGCAGCAGCGTGTTTCGCTGGCGAGGGCTTTCAGTAATCAGCCTAAAATATTGTTTGCCGATGAACCTACCGGGAATCTCGACGCTGAAACCAGCGAAAAGGTGGTAAAACTCATTTTCGATCTCAATAAAGAAGCAGGCACAACGCTGGTGCTGGTAACCCACGATCTGGAACTGGCGGCCAAAACGCAGCGTATTCTGCGTATCAAAGGTGGAAAACTGGTTTCGGACAATAAAACGAACGCATAACGGTCATGGATAGTCTGCCCAATTATAAAAGGAAGCTGAACATTCCATGGCTCTTTGAAATGGCCTGGCGCGACAGCCGCAAGAACCGGTCGAGGTTGTTGTTGTTCGTATCGTCCATTGTGTTTGGTATAGCTGCCCTGGTGGCTATCTATACTTTTGGCGTCAATCTTAAGACAGACATCGATAGCCAGGCAGCAACACTTATTGGCGCCGATTTGGCCGTTTACTCTGGTAAGTTGCCAGATGCTTCAGCCCAAAAGATGCTGGATTCATTGGGCGATCGTCATTCAGAGGAGCGCACGTTCGCTTCGATGGTGCTTTTCCCCAAAACGCAGGGAACCAGGCTTGCGCAAGTGAGAGCATTGCAGGGCGCCTATCCCTATTATGGCGCATTCGAAACAATCCCGGTTAAAGCGGCTGATGATTTCCGGAATGGCAAATCGGCATTGGTGGATCAGACGCTTATGCTGCAATATAATGTGCAGGTGGGCGATTCAGTCAAAGTGGGCAAAGTAACCTTCCTGATCAAAGGCGTTTTAACCAAGGCGCCCGGCCAAACCAATATAGCTTCGGGCATAGCACCGATAGTTTATATTCCGCTTAAATACCTGAACGAAACCGGAC
>JAICXZ010000207.1 GCA_025934475.1 Mucilaginibacter sp.
CTGAAATTTTAGCAGAGGCCAATGAGGTATCACGACAACTGGCAAACAACGCCATCGCGCTGACCGGTATTGTTGTGAATAAAGCGCCGTTATCCTTGCGAAAGACCTTAGTGAATGACTTAAAGAGCAGGTTTGAGTGTTATACAAGTGTTATTCCAGCGATAAAGGAATTGAACGATCCGGTCCTCTATGAAGTTCTCTACGCTGTTAATGGCAAGCTTATCAATGACGAATCGGACCTATTTCAACCGGTTACAGAAATAGTTGTTAAAGCGGCTTATGAAACCGGTTTTCTGAAGAGATTACAAGCAAACAGCCTGCTGATTACCTCTACCGGCCGTGCCGATCTTATCGCGATGGGGCTATTATCAAGACAGTCTTCTGATTTCGCCCACCTGGCCGGCATTGTACTTTCGGCCGAAAAAAAGCTTGATTTCCGGATAATGAACATGATCCGGAAATCGGACCTGCCGATAATTCTTTCGAACGAAAATATCGTCGACATTGTAAGAGCAATCGATCATATAAAATCGCGGGTCTCTTTTGAAAAACAACACAAAATAATGCTCGCTGTAAAAACCTTCGACAAGTTTGTAAACCTGGCTATTCTCACCCAAAAAATAAAAAACGTTCATACACAAGAAATTACCTCACACATGTTCCAATACCAGCTGATACAGCGGGCCAGGAAATTCAAAGCCCGAATAGTGATGCCGGAGGGTGAAGATGAACGAATACTAAAAGCTGCCGCACGTATAATTTCTTTGGGATTAGGCGAGATTACATTGATGGGCGATGTTCAAAAAATTGCAGCTCTTATTAAAACAAAGCAGATCGGATTAGATATTGACAAGCTAATAATTGTGGATCCCGTAAATGATAAAGAATTCGAAAACTATTCAGCAAAACTTTACGAATTGCGTAAAAATACCGGTTTATCGTACGACAACGCATCCGTTTTAATGACCGATCCGTCATATTTCGGTGCAATGATGGTTTATACCGGGCGGGCAGATGCAATGGTTTCGGGTGCTGTTTATACCACCAGGCAAACGGTTAAACCAGCACTGGAATTCATTAAAGCAAAAAATGGCAGTCAGCTGGTATCTTCCGTCTTTTTCATGTGTCTGCCCCAGCGCGTCGTAATATTTGGCGATTGCGCGATCAACCCAAATCCAACTACCGAACAGTTAGCTGAAATAGCGATCTCGTCTGCAGAAACTGCTCAGCTTTTTGGCATCACGCCTAAAATAGCTATGATATCTTACTCCTCTGGCAAATCGGGTGTCGGAAGCGAGGTGGAAAAAGTTCGGCGTGCCACAGAGATGGTAAGAAACATACGACACGACCTGGATATTGAGGGCCCGATCCAATACGATGCTGCAGTCAACCCCGTAATTGCCAGGGCCAAGTTACCCGGCTCAAAAGTTGCCGGCCATGCCAATATTCTCATATTCCCGAATTTGAACACCGGCAATGCTATCTACAAGGCTGTTCAGCAGGAAACCGGCGCCATGGCAATAGGTCCTATCCTCCAAAATCTTAAAAAACCGGTAAATGATCTCAGCCGAGGTGCTACTGTCGACGATATATTTAATACCATACTGATAACACTGATACAATGCGCTGACAATGCTTCAGCACCCGACCAGCTTCTCAAGACAGCTGATAATTTAGCCAACCTAATAGCTTAAACCCGGAGCTTTTACAGGAATTGAAAGCAAAGTCCGGAAGTACTTGCGACAGCTTTCATCAAATGGATTAACAAAATTTATAATTTATTGCTGCAATGTCACTCATTTAGTCCAAATCGATATTTTCAAATTCCTGGTATCGTTGTTTACTGTGGGTGATACGCCGTGCATGTTTCACAATCATCAATTCCTCATTGGTAGGAATCGCCATCACTTCTACTTTGCTGCGCTTTGATGAAATCGAGGCTTCATTTTGCTGATTCAATTTGTGCTCAACATCGACTCCAAGGAAGCCGAGCTTGTGGCAAATCCGTTCCCTTATTTCGGCCGAGTTTTCACCTATTCCTCCAGTAAATACCAGTACATCCAATCCACCCATAGCCGCAGCCAGCGCCCCTAAGTGTTTGCGGGCCTGGTAGCAAAACAAGGCTATTGCCTCTGCGGCTTTTTTGTTATGATGTTCTTCTTTAAGCAACTCCACAATATTGCCCGTACCTGCTATAGCCTTTAATCCGGCATGCCTGCTTAGCAATTCGTCCACATCTGACACACTCGCATGGGTCCTTTTTAGCAGGAATAAAACTGCGCCCGGATCAAGATCGCCAGACCGTGTACCCATTACCAATCCTCCCATCGGACTAACTCCCATGGTTGTCTCAACACTCTTACCGTGCTCTACCGCAACCATGCTCGATCCGCTGCCAAGGTGCGCAATAATGATCTTTTTCTTATTAATATTGCGATCTTTTGCCCGAAGCTGTGACATAACATATTCAAATGATAAGCCATGAAAACCGTATCTTACCAAGCCCTCTTTCTGATAATTCTCAGGCAACGGATAACATTTGGCGCACCAGGGCATGTCATGATGAAATGCGGTGTCATAACATACTACCTGTGGGATATCTTTGAAGGTATCGTGAAATAGTTGTATGGTACTGATCTCTTCCGACAAATGATTAGGAGCCAGATAAATGTAATTATGCAGTTCGCTTATAAGTTCCGGAGTTATTAGTTCAGCATCCCGCTTGTCCGGTCCGCCAAATACCATGCGGTGACCTATCGACTCGAGCGGATATTTTGCGATCCTGTCACGCATCCATACCGCCAGTTCGCGGGCGGCCCCATTATGGTTGTTGTAATACTCATCCCGGTTTTCCACCAGCTTACCATCCTTGCCGACGATCTTAAAGGTGCCCTGCGGCATGTCGATATCGGTAATGGAACCTGATAGCTCGCGTTCGCACGACTGACTATGATATAAACCAAATTTAAGGCTTGACGATCCACAATTTATTGCCAGGATATACTTGTCATGATTTTGCATTGTTTTAACAGAATTTGCCTGTTCCTCAATACAAAGGTCATTTTATCACAGCTATCACCTAATGATTCCGCACACTGTAAAAAGTGCATGTTGTCACTTTCTGTTAAAATACCCTGCTGGCTAACTAACGTTTTCCGAGTTCATTAAATAACGCTATTACAACTTCGGCCCTGATCACACTTGCCCTATGTTTTAAGCGATTGCCGCCGAATATTAAACCACCAAACACCAGTTCGCTATGTACACCGCCTATTGTATTCCCGGCTAAAAAATATACCGGCGCGCCCGAGTCACCGGGTCCCAGGTCATTATTATAATATCCAACTTCATAAATAAACGGCGAGCATGAGTATTCGTCCCAATCTGGTATAAAGGCGACCGCTTTCTTATATCCTGATCTAAAAATCTGCCTTGAGCGAAGTTCGTCATCATTAAATACAAAACCGAAGGCAAACATAGCTTTAGGAATTCTGGTTATGGGCCTATAATTCGATATAAGAGAATCCAGCCTATAAATTTTACAGTTTGAAGGTATGTTTACCGAAAGGAAATATATATCCGGAAGTTCCGGATCCGCGTGCGAGTATTTGATTTTGCTGATATCTATTGCCAAAGCTGTGTCGCGCAATCCTTCTTTTAAAGCTACCTTAACAAAAAGCGTATCGGGATACGAGGTCTTTTTAAAAGATTCAAAAAGCCAGCCGTTAATCACATGGCATGCCGTCACCAAATAAACGCGTTCATTTTTTCCCACAAAAAAGCCGGTTGCCTGAACGCTATTTCCGGAAGATGCATGCCCGTATATCAAATAACTGTATTTTGGCAATTGGGATGTATCTGTCTGGTTATTTTGCCCATGAAGTGCAGCCCCATTAATCAGAACAATTAACGCAGCACATAGTAACCTGGTTAACGTTTCCTTCGTCATCAACATCAAGGTTAAGCGATTGGGACGCAATTAGTACCTTCTCATAACAATGGCCTGGTATAATAATGTCTTCTTATCCACTCTTTGGCATTTTTAATACCGGTGGCAATGGCTATGCCTTCATCCACATCTCTTTCAAGTAAGGCGTTGGCTATCTCAATAGCCTTTTTGCGCGTTCTGGCCGGCAGATTATTCATCGACACCGGGTAGTCTTTGTTGGTCCAGGGCATATCGATTTTAATTTGGTCTGCAATTCAAGATATCGCCGCTCTTTGATCATAAAATCGAACTCAATCAAGCTGATTTTCTTTTGAGTGAGGGCTGTTTTACTAATTTGCTAAGGTGACTAGCAACATATTGCATAATTACTTCTGGCATTTGTCCTGGCAATAGAATATGGTCGGCAGTGCCGGAATTAATAACATTCAGCGGCATAGTATGGGCTTCGCTGGAGGACGGGTCCTGCACTAATACCGCCCCACCCGCTTTTTTTACACTCATCGCTCCCTTTACTCCATTACTGCCTCCCCCTGATAAAATAATGACGATAGATCTCTCTTTGAAATCTGCAGCTAGCGACTCCATAAAAATATCGATCGCGCAATTACGCTTGCCAATTCGCGCCTCCAAATAAAGTATGCCGCGCTCTATCGTCATGTAATGTCCGGGAGGCAAGAGATACACCTTGTTACTCTCGACAGGCATGTTGTTTGCCGCTTCTATCACTTCGAGTTTCGAATGCTTTTGCAAAATTTCCCGCAACAAGCTACGAGCATCAGCCGGTATGTGCCGAAGTATGACATAACTTACTTTATCAATAAGCGTGTTATCAAAAAATGTTAGCAACGGACTCAATGAGCCCGCCGAACCTCCGATGGCGATGATATATACGAGCTTTGACTTGTCCATAGCATGATTTGTTTGATATTCAAAATAACTTACTAATCACCGTCCGGCTCTGCCGCCGGGATGCTTACTATTCGGTATGCTTTTTTATTGCCGGCGTCAGTGAACGAAATGTAATAAACGTCGTCAGGTGATACAAAATAGATTTTGTCATTAAGGTATATCTTGCGGCAGCCATCCGGCAATTGACTGACAACATCGCCAACTTTTAAAGCTGGAGTAGTGTCGTTCACCCGTGCATCAGCCGTGTTTAGTACACCATCTTTTCCGGCGACGATGTATATTTTTTTGCCTTTGTCATTAGTTCCTTCTTTGTAGTACACACCACCGAACTCGTAATACTGCTCATTATCAATCAGGATGGATTGCGCACCGTCGGGCAAATTAGGCACTGCTGCGCCAACCGGTGGTGTAGTTACCACGTATCCCGTATTATTTGGCCTGTAAAAAATACCGCCGTAATAGTAATACTGATCGGGCCCCCAGTAAAAATTATAGAATCCGAAAGGCAGAACTGGTATAAAAAAACCGATGTGCGGATAACCGAAGTATCCCCTGTAAAAACCGCCCCGGAATCCATAATTGCCATGAAAACCGCCGCGGAAACCTGAGCTTCCATGGTAGCCGCCATGCGGGACGGCCCCGGCATGCGTCCGCCCGCTACCGTGGACCGCCCCTCGCTGTGCGTCGGCGGTTGAACATAAATTTGTTAAAATAAATCCGGTCAACACCGGTATAATGATCTGTTTAATTAACGCTTTCATCATTCAATCTCCTGTAAATCTTGTAAACAAGCTTTATAGTGTCAAAATTATCCTGCATACGCATGCCATAAAATGATGTGCCTCAAATGATAAAATGAGGGTGGTCACAAAAGAATGACATAAAAGGCATCGATTGATGAATCAGTTTGCATAAAGCCACTGCGGTGTCTTCCGGTTAAGTCTATTAGATTTTCCCTGGAAACATTAAATTGTGGTTAAATTTTAACTAGCAGGTTGTATTTTAACAAAATATTACTCAAATTAGAATTACTTTTTCGCGCCTGGTATGGCGCATTTCATTCGAAATCCTCCTTTATAACCTGTTTTGTTCTTTTTTTGCTGTTAATCCCTGGAACATGAAGCCGAAAATTTTGATCATAGAAGACGTTACAGAAATCCGTGAAGGAACAGCAGAGCTCTTGCAACTGGACGGATATGATGTGGCAACCGCCGAGAATGGAACTAATGGCCTTGCCCTTGTTTCTATTTTTTTACCCGATCTGGTCATATGCGATATAAAAATGAGTGGCATAGACGGGTATGAGGTATTAGCAGAATTGAAAAGCAATCCGCTAACTGCCGAAA
>JAICXZ010000239.1 GCA_025934475.1 Mucilaginibacter sp.
CAAATATAAATTTAAAGAGCAGGACCGGCTTTATTTCGTAAGTTTTGCCGTTGTAGGCTGGATAGACCTGTTTATACGGAATGAATACCGGCAGATCATTTTAGGCAGCTGGAAGTATTGTCAGCAAAATAAAGGATTGGATATATATGGCTGGTCATGATGCACCAGCCATATATATCGAGGCCTTTCTCAGGCTTGAAAACCTCAACCGGCCTGATATCGGGCGCCTCTCAAATTCTTCCTAAACTATAACTCGGCAGATGAAAATTCTTTTGATGTATATGCTTTGTGATATGGCTAACAACCAGCATTTTCTAAAACAATAAACCCTCCAAATTTTCTGTTTATTTTTTTGCTAAAAGTTGTATCTTGCGCCCTCTTTTGAATGAGCTGAAAGCGGAAAGACCAAAGCTGAAAGCTGTTTTTGAAAGGATAAACAGAGCCAAAGTTCGGATATGATAAGCCTCCTGCTTTTCGCTTTCAGCTTTCAGCTCAAAAAATACTTAAAATATTATATAGTACGATATGGTAATGAATTTTTTGCGCGAGCGCATGGGGAGGATCGTTGCGATTGTGATCGGCGTTTCGCTTTTGGCATTTATTATAGGTGAAGTGCTTCGCCAGGGCAGTTCGTTTTTTCACGGTGACCGTGATGCAATAGGCGAAGTATCGGGCGAAAAAATCTCTTACAAAGATTTTGAACAACAATTGGACAATGCTAAAAAACAATCGGGCCAGGCAGATATATCCGGTCAGTTTGCTTCTTACATGCAGGAAATGGTTTGGAATCAGAAGGTGAGCCAGATCATCCTGAACAAAGAGATCGACAAACTGGGCCTCGTTGTTAGCGCTGACGAAGCCGATGCGATGGTAAACGGTAATAACCCCGATCAGCAAATAGTGCAGTACTTTGGCGATCCTAAAACCGGCCAGGTAGACAAGGCTAAATTGAGCGCTTTTGAGCAAAACATGCGCAGCGCTAAAGCCGATGACCCTACAAAACAACAGTGGGAAATGTTTATTAAGCAGCTAAGTACCAATAAGCTTGGCCAAAAGTACGTATCGATTGCAACCAATGGCCTCTATGTGAACTCGTTGGATGCTATGGACGATTACTCGAACCGTAACAAGCTGGCAAACTTCAAATACGTTACCCTTGATTACGCTTCGATACCTGATAACAAGGTTAATCCAACCGATGATGATTATCAGAGCTACTATGATGAGCATAAATCCCAGTTCAAGAATAAGGAAGAAACCAGGAGCTTTGACTACGTAAGTTTTAATGCCGCTCCATCTAAAGACGATTCTGCAGCCGTTAAGGCATCAGTTGAAAAGCTGATCCCAGCCTTAAAGACCAGCACTAATGATTCGCTTTTCGTCCAAATAAATGCTGATACCAAAGCACCGCTTGCATTTAAGAAAAAAGGTGCGCTTGGCGATCCTGCTCTTGATTCGGTGATGTTTAACAACTCAAATGGGTTCGTTTACGGTCCATACGTTTCAAACGGAAGCTACAAAATTGCCAAGTTGGTTGACTCAAAAGTAGGTCCTGATTCGGTAAAAGCCCGTCATATCCTGATTCAACCTGGTGCAAGCGGTATTGCCGGAGCCCAGGCTAAAGCCGATTCATTGAAGAAGCTAATCCAAAGCGGCAAAGGAAACTTCGCCGACCTGGCAAAAACCTTCTCAGCTGACAAAGGTTCAGCCGAAAAAGGCGGCGAACTGGGCTTTTTTGGTCGCGGTGCTATGGTGCCACAGTTTGAAACCGCTGCATTTGCAGGTAAAAAAGGTGATCTGAAAACTGTGGTATCTCAGTTTGGCGTTCACCTGATCGAGATAGAAGATCAAAAAGGTTCGTCGAAGGTAGTGGAAGTAGCTGTTGTGGATAAAGCCATAACCCCGAGCAGCAAAACGCAAACCGTTGCTTATAGCGCTGCGCAGAAATTCCTCGGCTCTTTGAGCAAAGGAAACTTTGATGCCGAAGTAAAGAAAGAAGGCTTAACTAAAAAGACAGCCGCCGATGTAAATGCACTTGCATCTTCATTCCAGGGCGTTGACAACGCCCGCGAACTGGTAAGATGGGCCTACAAAGCAGATAAAGGCGATTTCGGCGACCAGGTTTACGAAGCCGGGAACCAATACATTGTACCTGTTTTAACCGAAATAAAACCTAAAGGCACCTTGCCGCTTGAGGCTGTGAAAAAACAAATCGAGTCGGCTGTGCGCAACCAGGTGAAAGCAAAACAACTGATAGCTAAACTGCAGGAAGCTGAAAACGGTGCATCAAGCATTGGTCAGGTAGCTCAGAAAGCCGGCGCCAAAGTTGTACCGGTACAGAACGTAGTATTCAACAACCCGGTTATTCCAGGGCTATCGCTCGAATATAAAGTAGTTGGTACTATCTTCGGTTCTAAACCTAACAAGCTGTCGAAACCTATCCAGGGCGAGCACGGCGTATATGTTTTCTCGCTGGATAACTTTATAGGTCCGGCACAGCTGGCAAACGCTGTTAGAGAGAAGACTCAACTGGAGCAAACCATCAGCCAACGGTCACAGGGATTGATCTTTGATGCCCTCAAAGATAAGGCGGATGTAAAAGATTATCGTTCCAAGTTCTTATAAGAGATTTTGAAGTAACTTTGTATCCGGCAATGGTTTCGACTGTTGCCGGATTTTTTATTTAAATAGTCTTTGTGACCTCTGTGAAAACTCCCTGTGCTCTTTGTGGTTAGATTTTTACCACAGAGATCGCAGAGAAAATTTACACAAAGAACACAGAGTTTTGAAGGCAGGGCTTTTAGCTTTATGCTTTCGGCTTTTAGCTTAAAAAAATGGATATTCAGGAAAATATAGTCAACAAGGTTGCGCAAAGCGGCCTGGTTACACTTGACCCGGCGTCATTCTACCCTGCCGGCGAACGTGTGGTATATGACATCAAGGATAATTTGTTCCAGGGCTTGATCCTGCGTGAAAAGGATTTCCGGGAGTTTGTAAAGAATCACGATTGGTCGCAGTATGAAGGCAAAAATGTCGCGGTAACCTGCACTGAGGATGCCATTGTTCCTGCCTGGGCTTATATGCTTATCGCTAACAAACTGGCGCCTTATGCCAAAGACGTCGTTTTTGGAGATACCGCTGTGTTAGAGACAGTTTTGTTTGAAAAAGCAATGGCAGGCCTGGATGTGGAGCAATATCGCGATCAGCGTATCGTTATTAAGGGGTGCGGCGACACCGAGGTGCCAGTATCGGCTTATGTGGAGTTAACTAAAAAATTGACGCCGGTAGCCAAAAGTATCATGTTCGGTGAGCCTTGCTCAACAGTCCCTATATATAAACGAAAAGATCAATGATCGCCTTTAATTACAGGTAACCGATGAAGAGATTCCTGTTTGTATTTCTTCTTGCCTTTACCTGCTTTTACCAATCCTTCGCTCAGCAACAATTGGATAACCCCGCATTCAAAAGCGGCGAAAAACTAAGCTACAAGCTCAAATATGGTATTTTTACCGCTGCCGAGGCACATTTGCGCGTGGAGGATAGCCCTGTGAAGTTTGATAATAAGCCAGGGTATCACATTATAGCAGATGGCTTTACCGCTGGTACTTTCGACGTCTTCTATAAGGTAAGAAACCGGTACGAAAGCTTCATCGACGAAAAAACACTGTTACCAAATTATTATACCGAGAACCGGCACGAATCGAGCTACAGGCATACCGATAAGGTGACCTTTGATCACGATAAGGAAGTGATCAAAGCGGCTAAAGGCGAATACCCGTTTACCGGTAAGGTGTTTGATTTCGTATCGGCATACTATTTTGCACGTTGCCTGGATGTATCGAAGATAAAAGTCGGCGAAACCATCGAATTGCGATATTTCCTGGAAGACGGCATTCATGCCCTAACTATCACTTACATGGGCAAAGAAAAGGTAAAATGCCCGCTGGGTACATTTAACTGCCTCAAGTTTAATCCGACAATAATTCCCGGTCGTATTTTCAGGAAGGACAGTAAGCTGTATCTTTGGATCACCGATGACGCCAATCGGATCCCCGTAAAGGCGCATGTGGAGGTAGTTGTAGGTAGCCTTACGATGGATCTTACATCGGTTGCGGGATTGAAGTATCCTTTGAACCCGGTGAGCAGGGAAACGGATTGAGTTTAGAGATTAGTAAATTAGAGATTAGAGTTTAGGTTAGTCCGCATAAGTCCGAAAAGGAGACAGTGAGTTAATTTCGGATTTAGAATTTAGTATTTAGGCTTTACAAAATAGGATTTAGAGTTTAACAGTTCATGATAGAAGTTGGTAGTGTGCTGGTGCACGAGGATGTGGTGAAGGAAAATTTTGTGTGCAACCTGAACAAGTGTAAGGGCGCGTGCTGCCTCGAAGGAGATTCGGGTGCACCGCTGAATCATGATGAACTGGCCATCCTTGACGAGATTTATCCCAAAGTAAAGCCCTTCATGACTGAAAAGGGCATCGCTACTATCGAGGAGGTCGGTACGTATGTAACCGACTTTGAGGGTGATTATACGACCCCCTGCGTTGATACTAATAAAGAATGTGCCTATGTGATCTGGGAGAATGGCATCACCAAATGTGCCATCGAAAAAGCATGGGAACAGGGCGTTATCGACTGGAAAAAGCCGATCTCTTGCCATCTATACCCCATCCGCATTACCAAATACCCCGAGTTTGATGTGCTCAATTATGACCGCTGGAGTATTTGCAGCCCAGCCTGCTCCTTTGGGAACGAGTTGAAAGTGCACGTCCACGAATTCCTGAAAGATCCACTTATCCGTAAATACGGCGCTGAGTGGTATAAGGAATTGGAGGAGCAGGTGGGGGAGTTATAGTGGTAGTAGCGGTGGCAGTTGGCAGTAATTTTTGGCACCTTCACACCCAGACCTTTCGCCTTTGACCTTTCTTCTTTCACCTCATCCTGGCAATCTCCGTTATTCTCGCTAAATGATGATCATCATGCTCTGCGACGAAGAGGAAACTGTCCATCGTACGCATAGGTGTTTTTAGCCGGGGATGAAGGGCTGAACGAAAGATGATCTCGTCATCAAGATCCTCGATTAGATGTATGGTATGCATCCGCGTCTGTCGGAAGTCCTTTAACAATTCGTCCAATGATTTGGCATTGTGATTTGCCTCGTCGGTTTTGCGGTTGGCGAGATCGGTTGGGCGCAATTCTTTTTCCCCGTTAAGAAAATCTTCGAGCCTGCCCTGCCATAGCGGTTCCAGATCGGTAAGATGTCCTATGTTTTCTTTGATAGACCAGGTGCCTCCGGGTTTTGTTTCGAGTACTGCGGCAGGAACGCTCTTCATCTTTTCATCCAGGCGGGCAGGTGTACCCGTTAAGCGTTCGATAATTGAAGGAAAGATATTTTGCTGGTTGTCGAAATTGAATTTACGGTCGAACCATTGGGTCTGCTTCATCAGGTGATATTTTGAACAAATTTAAAGGGCGCATACTTATCGATGTGTCGTTGTTATAACATTTCGGTTAGTTCTTTTAAACTTGTTATTTGAACTGGCACATCATCCGGCTTTTCAAGTCCGTTCGGATTAAAGAAAATAGCATCCATGCCTACATTGATGGCGCCATAGATATCAGCCTCCAGACTGTCGCCGATCATCAAACTTGTTGGGATGGCAGCGCCGGCAAGACTGATCGCATGTTCGAAAATCGCCCTGTCTGGTTTATTAACACCGACA
>JAICXZ010000723.1 GCA_025934475.1 Mucilaginibacter sp.
AAATGGTACCCCCGGCATGGAATACATGCAAAGCTCAAGCAGTAATAATGGAGGTATGAATTTACGGGTAACATTTAACATAGGAACCAATCCACAAATTGCTGCGCTTAATGTGCAGAATCGCGTAGGTATCGCGGCGCCGCTTCTGCCATCCGTTGTGAGTAAACTCGGTGCTACAGTCCGCGCCAGCAACCCTGACCAATTGATGCTGGTAGCCGTCTACTCGCCTAAAAAAACACATAACATTACCTTCCTCGATAACTATACCAATACATTTATTCAGGACGCCATGTTGCGCGTACAAGGTGTAGGCGACGTCAGTGCGCGCACTGACCAGTTTGCTATGCGTATATGGCTCGATCCTGATAAAATGGCATCCTATAACCTGATGCCATCTGATATAACTACAGCGCTCAGTGGTCAAAATGTGTATGTTGCCGCTGGGGCCGTCGGTTCGCCGCCTCAAAATGCGAAACAGGTATACGAAACCGGCATCATAGTAAATAGCATGCTCAGCAAGCCCGAGCAATACGAAAAGCTCATAGTAAAAAACGTCCCCGGAACGGATAAAATGATTTACCTGAAGGATATTGGCAGGGTTGAGCTCGCCAAGTTCACGTATTCGGGTGGTTCATTTGTAGATGGTAACCGCTGCTCGTTGCTAATGATCTTTCAATCGCCGGGGAGCAATGCACTGCAAACCGCCGACAACGTTTATGCAAAACTCGCTGAACTGAAAAAAACATTCCCTCCGGATGTCGATTATATAGTTCCTTTTGAGTCGATCACTATTATACGGGTATCCATGCAAGAGGTGATTGGCACCCTGGTAAAAGCGTTACTGTTGGTTGCCCTTGTTGTGTTCCTGTTCCTCCAAAACTGGCGTTCTACTATTATACCGATACTCGCCATCCCGGTATCCATTTTGTCGACCTTCTGCTTCTTTATCCCCTTGGGTTTCACCATCAATACACTCACTATGTTCGGGTTTGTGCTGGCTATCGGGATAGTGGTTGACGACGCCATTATCGTGGTAGAGGCTGTGCAGCATTATATCGACGAACAGCACATGTCGCCAAAAGAAGCAACATACCAAGCCATGAAGGAAATTTCGGCGCCGGTAATTGCTATTGCGCTTATTTTGGCTTCGGTATTCGTCCCGGTTGGATTTATCCCCGGCATCGTTGGCAGGCTTTACCAGCAATTTGCCATCACTATTGCGATATCGGTAATTTTTTCCGCCTTCGTGGCGCTGTCATTAACACCAGCCCTCTGCACACTCCTGCTGAAACCTTCGCACCACAGCTCGAACAAGTTTTTCTCCTGGCTCGAGCGGGTTTTCTTTGACCCCTTCAATCGAATGTTTGACAGGCTTACCGGCAAATACGCCAATGGTGTCAGACGAAGTATTAAAGGCGCCAGATATATCGTTATCCTGCTCGTTTGCATTTGTGTAGGCGCCTTCCTGCTTTTCAAAAGCAAACCGTCAGGGTTTGTTCCCTCGGAGGATGGCGGCCGTTTATTTGTCACCTATCAAATGGCCGATGCCCGTTCTACCACTGCCTCCGTGAAGGTGCTGGAAAAATTGATGAAGATTGTAGGTTCGACGCCCGGCATCATGCATTTCGTTGGTGCATCGGGCTTTAATATCCTCGGTGGTGGCGGGAATAACAGTGGCACGATGTTTTGTATGCTAAAGCCCTGGGACGAACGCACAACCCCCGAAACCCAGGTCCAGGGCATCATGGACAATATTAAAAAGCGTGTAGCGAAAGCAGGCATAAAGGATGCCACCGTAGTGGCTATACAGCCACCGCCGATTCGGGGCATTGGTTTGGCTGCCGGTTTTTCGATGGAAATTGAACAGGGTAATTCAACGGATGATATTCATGCGTTTGAAAAAAATGTACAAAAATTTGTCGCGATAGCCAAAAAAACGCCTGCTACTTCAACGGCATTTAGTTCATTTACGGCCCATACACCAAGCTTTACGGTAACAGTAGACCGCGAAAAATGTGAAAAATTGGGCGTAAAGATCTCCGATGTTTTTTCTACCATGCAGGCTTTCATGGGCAGCTTGTTTGTAAACAATTTTACTTTATACAACCGTACTTACCACGCCGTTATCGAAGCCGATACCGCCTATAGGGCACTGATCAGCAACATTAACAAATATTATGTGCGCAACCAGGCAGGCACCATGCTTCCTCTGAGTACGCTGGTAACTTACAAGGCGGATGCTACGGCCACATCCATATCACACTTTAACATATTCCGGTCGGCAGAAGTGAATGGTTCTATTCCACCGGGATATAGCAGCGGCCAGTCGTTGGATGCGCTTAAACAAATTGCTGCTAAAGCTTTGCCGCGCGGTTACACCTATGAGTTTTCGGGTCTTAGCTACGAAGAGATCAAGGCTGGAAGCACTACCATTTATATTTTCCTGTTCTCAATCATTTTTGTGTTCCTTTTCCTCGCTGCTTTATATGAAAGCTGGTCAGTTCCCTTTTCTGTCCTTCTGGCAGTACCCATCAGTGCTTTTGGAGCCATTGTCTTCCTCTCGGTATTTCCCTTAATTACTAGTAAGGAAATCACCAATAACGTTTATGCCCAAATCGGCCTCCTCACACTGATCGGGCTGTCGGCCAAAAACGCTATCCTGATCGTTGAATTTGCCAAA
>JAICXZ010000164.1 GCA_025934475.1 Mucilaginibacter sp.
CACCGACATCCGGGAAAGCACGGCTGAAATACTTGAACTGGCAGGATACCAGGTTCACCAGGGTGTAAATGGCAAAGCCGGAGTCGATCTGGCTTATCAGCACAAGCCCGATCTGATCCTGTGCGATATTATGATGCCCGAGCTGGACGGCTATGGGGTATTATATATGCTAAGCAAAAACGCCGACACTGCGTCTATTCCGTTCATATTCCTTACTGCCAAGGCCGAACGTGTCGATTTCAGAAAAGGGATGGAGATGGGCGCCGATGATTACCTTACCAAGCCTTTTGATGATATCGAATTGCTGAACGCCATCGAGAGCAGGCTTGAAAAAAAACGTAAGCAGGAAGAGTATTATAGCAAATCGCTGCAAAGCCTTGAAAAACTATCATCAGGCAGTGGCCAGGGCATAGCCGAATTGCGGGCAATGATAGCTGGCCGCAAAATACGCCAGGTGAAAAAGAAACAAGTTTTGTACTATGAGGGTGATCACCCCCAGGGTATTTACCTGGTTATTGAAGGCACTGTGAGAGCTTTTAAGATGGCCGAGGATGGGCGCGAACTGATGATGGGTTTGTATAAAGCCGATGATTACCTTGGAGTAAACGCATTGCTGCTCGACGAGCCGTTCACCGAGACTGCCGAAGCTGTCGATGATTCTGCTGTGTGCTTATTGCCCAAAGATGCAGTTATCAACCTTGTAAATAAATACCCAGACATAACTCTTCAGTTCATCAAAATACTGGCTAACAATATCCGTGAAAAAGAAGAACAATTGCTCGAATTGGCATATAATTCCGTAAGGAAAAGACTTGCCCAAACCCTGGTGCGCCTAAGCAAGCAGTTTACTGACCCATCGCAATTCAAGATATCCCGGGACGAACTTGCTTCAATGGCCGGAATGGCTACCGAAACGGTGAGCCGCACGTTAAGCGACTTTAAGGACGAAAAGCTTATAGAGAAAAAAGGCAGTCACATACAGATACTCGACCTGAACCGCCTGATAAAAATGAAAAACTGACGAAGATCACTTTTTTGGCTGACCGCACTCACGGGCTGGCAAAGCCGGTGAAGGTACCTTTGTTTTTATCAATATAGTCGATAAATGAAGGTCGTAGTCTATAGTATAAAGCCTTTTGAGAAGGAGTTTCTGATCAGGGCCAATCAGAAAAAGCATGAAATAACACTGATTTCCAACGCACTCAGCCTGGAGACAGTTATTTATGCCGAGGGGAAGGATGCCATTGTAATTTCTGCAAACGACGATGCGTCAGAGACCGTAATTAACAAACTAGCCGATTTCGGAGTAAAATATATCGCTACCCGTTCAGTCGGCACCGACCACATCGACATAGATGCCGCCGAAAATAAAAATATTAAGCTGGCTAACGTGCCAGATTATTCACCACAAGCCATAGCTGAACATGCGGTTACCCTGGCGCTGGCTCTTAACCGGCGTTTAATCAGAGCGGAAAAAAATGCCCGCAATTTCGATTTTCGTGGCGATGAGCTTATCGGCTTTAATTTTTATGGCAAAACTGTCGGCATCATCGGCATGGGGCATATCGGCCTGGCTGCCGCCGATATTTTTAAGGGGTTTGGTTGCGAGGTGTTGGGCTATGATATTAACCTTGGGACCGGTCATGATCATGTTCCTCTTGTTGATTTGAATGAATTGCTTTCGAGGTCCGACATTATATCAATCCATACGCCGCTCACAGCTGCGAATAGGGGAATGATCAATAAATCAAGTATAGCGTTTATGAAGGATGGTGTGATGATCATCAACACCGCCAGGGGAGCGTTAATCAAAACAAAGGATGTTTTGTATGCACTTGATTCGGGGAAGATTGGTTATCTGGGCCTGGACGTTTATGAATTCGAAAAGGGATTGTTTTTCGAAGATCACGAATATGACAAGCCGCAGGACGAATTGCTGAAAAGGCTGATGGATCATCCCAATGTATTGATCACTCCACACCAGGGATACCTCACGAAAGAAGCGCTTCAGGAGATTGCCAACAAAACTATCGAGAACCTTGATCTCTGGCAGCAGGAGCGGTGCGTAGGCGATGCCTGTATAGGCAACCAACAATGCGAGCAAAAGACCGTTGCAAAAAAGCCTGCGGAATTGGACCCTATGAATCACTTGCCATGAAAATCTCTGAAGATCTGATCTCAAAATATAATGTGCCTGCGCCGCGCTATACAAGTTATCCTACAGTACCCTACTGGAGTAAGGAGCCGTTTGATAAAAATCGCTGGAAACAGGCAGTTAAAGGTGCTTTCGACGCCACAAATAGTACTGATGGCATTAGCCTGTATATACACCTTCCTTTTTGTGAAAGCCTGTGCACTTACTGCGGCTGTAACACCAGGATTACGAAAAACCATGCTGTTGAAGATCCGTACATAGCTGCGGTGTTAAAAGAATGGCGCAGCTACCGTGAAATATTTGGCGACAAGCCGGTCATCCGTGAGATACATCTTGGAGGTGGTACGCCAACATTCTTCAGCCCCGAAAACCTCAGAAAGCTGATTGAAGGTATTCTTGAAAATTCGGCTGTGCATCCCACCGCTGATTTTGGTTTTGAAGGGCACCCCGGTAATACTACCTATGAACATTTAACGACTTTATACGATCTCGGTTTCCGCCGTGTAAGCTTCGGCATCCAGGATTTTGATCCAGGGGTGCAGTTTATTATCAATCGCATCCAATCATTTGAAGATGTGGAACGTGTAACCAAACAGGCGAGAGAAATCGGATACACTTCGGTCAACTACGATCTCGTTTACGGTCTGCCACTACAGAAACGGGAAAGTCTTGCCGATACTATCTGCAAGGTCGGCATGTTGATGCCTGATCGTATCGCCTTCTATAGCTACGCCCACGTGCCATGGGTTAAACCTGGCCAACGCCGGTATAACGAGTCGCACCTGCCGACTCCTGCTGAGAAAAGAGACTTATATGAATTAGGGCAATACATGCTCACCGAGCTAGGCTATCACGATATTGGTATGGACCATTTTGCACTTCCAAACGATACACTTTATTATGCCGAACAGCAAAAAACTTTGCATCGCAATTTTATGGGCTATACTCATCAGTATACGCGACTATTGGTTGGACTAGGCGTTTCATCTATCAGTGACACCTGGGATGCATACGCTCAAAATGTAAAGACCGTTGAGGAATATCTCGCCCTGATTAGCAATAATGAGCTGCCGGTGGTAAAAGGTCATTTCCTTACTGATGAAGATATGGTTATTCGCCGACATATTCTTGATATTATGTGCAAAGGCGAAACCTGCTGGAACTATCACAAGCAATTCTCTTATGCCTTTGATGAAGGAATTGAGCGCATGCAACAATTGGCGGACGACGAGCTCGTAAACCTTGACTCCTGGCACCTGACGGTTACTCCGAAAGGCAAACGCTTTCTTCGCAACATCTGCATGGCGCTTGATGCCAGGCTTTGGGCCGACCAACCTACAACCCAACTGTTCAGCATGGCGGGATAATTTTTTTAGCCGACACTTTTAGATATCAACCCAAACAAGAAAAGCCCCAAAAGGGGCTTTTCGCATTTAAACCAGGATTAGTTAGGCAATAACAACAACAACTGACATAAGAACCTGGATTAAAATACTTATTGCAGATAGAGCGAGCACAGCTTTAATGCCTCCTCCGCCCATATAGGCTATAATAGTGGTAAAGAAGCAGGTCAATGTTATAAATAACACCACCATTGGTGCGTTATAATAATACATCAGGAATGCCGGCAGCGGCAGAAAGAACACACCCTGAACAATGAGCGCTAAAAAGAACCACATGGTTATTCTTTCCTTTTGGCTCTCGGCAAAGGCGCCGAATTTATCCAATAAACTAATTTGGGTTTTAGCAGTATGAGTTTCATTTACCCAGTTTGCGGGTATGCTTGTTTTTATAGTTGCCATATCGTTATGTATTAAATCTTGATGCAAAGGTGCCCAATAGGCGGGAGCTGTAACATGATGGTGGTCAGCAGAGAAAATGATCAAAAGCACATTTCAGACGGGAGCTTCCAGCCAATATGAACTTAACGACAAATCGAATTGAGGATAGATTGGCCTTGGGGGCTCAAATAGGGTATGTTCAGATTCGCACCGCGAAGTATGAACCAGCAACCAAGGATCAGCATAAAATAAGGAACGACAAAGTTTAGCTTCCTGCGCAAATTCAAACCAACAAAACCGGCGCCTACTGTTGCCAGGAACATTAGCGGAAGCGTGCCCAGGCCGAACCAAAACATGTACTCCATTGCGCTCACTGACGAGGTTGTGTTAATGGCGCCAACCAACGCCAGGTAAACGAATCCACAGGGCAGTAGCCCATTTAACATGCCGATTGCGAGATGCCCCCAATGCTTATTAACGGCATAAACCACCATGCGATTAACCAGCAAAAAGAATCTGTTTCCGCTTTTGCTCTTGCGAAAAGACATCTTGAACAATCTTGAAAAAGCGGCCATTAGGATCAATATGCCACTGGTGATGCTTACGCCTCTCTGGAGGCCCATTAGCCAGATTTGCCGGCCGATGACGCCGATCAAAAGTCCGAGCAAGCTGTAGCTAATGATACGGCCGAACTGATAGGTGAGCTTGTCGAATATAAACCGCAGCCTGTTTTGGGCAAAAGATGGCACGGCGAACGCCAGCGGCCCGCACATGCCTATACAGTGGATGCTGCCGAATAGGCCAATATAAAATGCTATTACATTCGGATTCATTGTACCCTGATCTGCTTTTGATACAAATATTTCTTACCCTTATTTACCCACTGAAAACTGAGATCCCAGCGGCCTCTTTTAAAGTCCGACAGAGGTATGTCGACGGTATTTTGACCAGTGCTGGTAAAGGTTAACACTTTGTTAAGCGAAGGATCTGCCAATCTTTCAAAACGCACATTGCCATTTGCCGGCGCTACGAAATCCACATGGAGGTTCGTTTGCTCTACTGTGACTTTTGGTTGTACATTATCTACCACCACCTGCCTTCGCTGATTATATACCGAATCAAAAGCGAGGCCTTTCTCATAGTATTGATGATCGTACTCGTCGCTTGTTTGATTGAACATGTAAACGCCCAGTGTTATGATAAACACCAAAAAACACCCCATGAACAATGCCAATCCCTTTCCCCAATTCATTTTAATCTTCGTCATATGGTCCCACAAATGTGGTGCTGATAGTATTGAGCACCTTGTTATGTTCAATTACATTTAACTTGATATCAGTTTTAGTAGCATGGATCTTGCTGGCAGGAAGCATGAGAAAGAATACAGCTTTGGTGGAGCTTTCCTTACCCAGAGTGCCCGGTGCCTGGATGTATTTAATCTTTACCGACGGATCCTGTGCCACGAGTTGAATATTTTGCAGTTTATCGGTTTTATTGATGATGTCGGCATTATAGATGTTGCTGATATAATGTCCCGGCTGCTCCTGGTAGAGCATTCCTGCAGTGCGCAGCACGGTAACATCTACATCTTTACGTTGGTAAACAAAGAACGCCAGCACACCAAATAAAACGCAAATTATTGCACTATAGGCTTTCATTCGCCCGGTGAACGATGGTTTTTTATCCTCTTTGATCATCTCCTCCGAATAGAAGCCGATCAAATTCAGATCGCGATGGATCTTTTCCATCACCTGATTACATGCATCGATGCACATGGTGCAGTTAACGCATTCCATCTGGGCTCCGTTACGGATATCGATACCTGTTGGGCATACGTCAACACATAGGTTGCAATCTACACAGTCACCTTTAGCATTTGGGTTTTTTCTATCCAGTTTCCCGCGCGGTTCGCCTCTTTTATAATTGTATGCAACCATAAGCGTATGCTGGTCGGTCAAAACACTCTGCAAACGACCGTATGGGCAAATTACAGTACATACCAACTCGCGAACCCGGGCATACACCATATAAAATATGATGGTAAACACCCAAATACTGATAAACCCGACCAGGTGCTGGCTCACCGGTTCAGTAGCGATCTTAATCAACTCTTCGCTTCCGATAATGTAGGCCAGAAAGGTGTTGGCGATTAAAAAGGAAACTATAACGAAAATAAAATGCTTTGTCGTTTTTTTGACAACCTTCTCGCGGGTCATGGGTCCTTCATCAAGCTTGCGGCGCTTCCTGGCATCGCCCTCGATCCAAATTTCGATCTTGCGGAAAACCATTTCCATAAAAATCGTTTGGGGGCAGATCCATCCGCAGAATATGCGGCCGAAAGCCATGGTGAAGAACACGATGCATACAATAAAGGCAAGTATCGCCAGCACGAATATAAAAAAGTCCTGCGGCCAGAAAACCTGGCCGAGCAGGACAAAATGCCGCTCCATCACATTGAGCAGCAAAAGCGGGCGTCCACCGACCCTAATGTACGGCCCCGCAAAGAACAGAACGAGATACGCATAGCTCAACCAGTTACGGTATTTATAGAACATGCCCTTCCTGATAACGGGATACATCCACTTGCGTCTGCCGTGGGAAGTTCGAGGCTGTTCTGTTATATCAGTAGTCATAATGGTATTCTCGTTTTAATCACCCTTTCCCACCCTCACCGTTCCCCAAAGGGAGCTTGTCGGTGAGGGAAAAAGAAAGGGGTTTGAAAATATTATTTGGACAGCATAGCTGTTTTAGTCGTTTTTTCCGCTGGTTTAGGTGAGGAATTATCTTCCGCCATTTTTACTCCCTGTGGTTCTTTTGGATTTGCGGGATTGGTTCCATGCAGTGATTTCACGTAGTTGGCAACATCGGAGATCTGTTTAGGCGTCAGCTGGTTCTCCCATGTCGGCATCCCCTTGCTTTGTACACCATATTCGATAGTTTTAAAAACGTCGCTGATCTTATTGCCATGCAGCCAGAAATCGTCGGTCAGATTGGGACCTACCAGTCCCTGCCCTTTATCGCCATGACA
>JAICXZ010000753.1 GCA_025934475.1 Mucilaginibacter sp.
ACGTTGAAGACTGAGTATGGACTTGGAGTACCGCCATATTCCATTTTAAGCTTTGGAAAATAATAACCCAAGCCCCGGTTAAATGTACTATTAGGGTACACGTGCCATATTTTGCGATCGTATTGCCTGACTTTCAGCAAGTGTTGGAATTTACTATAAGCCCCACCGGCAAAGCGACGCCGAAGACTGTTTTTTTTGTCAGTTACAAGCATCGTATTAGCGCACATCATTATGTTGATATGATCAGAATCTGACATAGCACGCAGCTTTTTTGTTCCTAGTAAACTTATTGCCCTTTCAACGCGACAATTAAATTCATAAAGAGTAATTTTTGGCGATTCAAGGTGCGCTAGCTTTTGTTGCTCGGTTTGGAATCTGTTAAAACGACGATTGAATTCATCAGGGATTTCTTTTTGTGAGTCAGGACGCCCCAACTTTTGTTGTTCCGTTTGCGCGTAAGACCTGGTCAAACTGATCGCTAAAAGAACAAAAGCTTTGAATAAATAATGCCAAAATTTTGGATGACCCATCGGATATTGTTTAAGTAACCCTATAACAGCTGATTGGCTATAATTATTGCCATATGATTTAAACGTTTTTGTGGTGAGTGTAGCGAAATTGAAAGTAGTATGTCAGAGTTTTTGCATATTTCCAGTACACGAAGCCATGTCTCACTGTCTAAAACGGTCAATAACGGATGCAAAGGCCCTTTCCTTGCTGAGAACCATATTAATCATGAAAACCAATGATTGAATAGGTTACTTCCGGGAAGTCAATTTGCTCTTAATATACTGTTATCCAATTAGATATAACTCCATGATTACGAAAGGTGGCACTTTAGCTCTTTTTCTGATCTTCGTGTATTTTGGAAAAGGTTGAGCATTAGGTGGTTACAAAAACGAACCCTGCGTCGGGCGTCAGGCCGTGAACACTTCGTGTTGTGGTTGTTCTGTTGTTTCAAAATATCTCTTGGCGGTTATATTTGCTGATTATAAATCATCTATTCGCCTTGACTATTGCTGCAACCGCATACCGCAAAATAATCCATATTGATATGGATGCATTTTATGCGTCGGTGGAGCAGCGGGATTACCCGGAACTGCGTGGTAAAGCGATAGCCGTTGGTGGCTCGCCCGAAGGCCGGGGCGGCGTTGTGGCCACCGCCAGTTATGAGGCCAGGAAGTTTGGTGTCAAATCGGCAATGCCATCAAAACGTGCTTTGCAGCTTTGCCCGGAGATCATTTTCATCAGGCCGAGATTTGCCGCCTATAAAGAGGTATCACAGCAGATCAGGGAGATTTTTAGAAGATACACAGATTTGATCGAACCGTTATCGCTGGATGAAGCATATTTGGATGTAACGGTCGACAAGCAAAATGTCGGTTCCGCCATAGACGTTGCCAAACTCATTAAGCAACATATCAAAGACGAGTTGCAGTTAACTGCATCGGCTGGGGTATCCATCAACAAATTCGTGGCGAAGATTGCTTCGGATATCAATAAGCCTGATGGGTTAACTTTTATCGGGCCTTCGTCGATAGAATCATTTATGGAGAAGCTTGCCGTCGAAAAATTCTTCGGCGTGGGTAAGGTGACGGCTGCCAAAATGAAAAGCTTGGGTTTGCATACGGGCGCTGATCTTAAAAGGCTTTCCGAAGAAGAGATGGCCAGACATTTCGGCAAGACAGGGCGATTCTATTATCAAATAGCGAGAGGAATTGATGACCGCGAAGTGCAACCCAATCGCGAAACCAAATCGATAGGGGCGGAGGATACATTTCCTTACGACCTGATGGATATTGATGAAATGTACACCGAGCTCGATAAGATTTCGCAAACCGTGGCCAACCGCCTAAAGAATTATAATCTGAAAGGACGCACCATCACCCTCAAAGTAAAATATAGTGATTTCAGGCAGATCACGCGGAGCCAATCTTTTTTACAACCCGTAGGCGACCTGGAAATTATCCAGCAGACCGCCAAAGATTTACTGCTGGCAACCTCGCCGGAGAATTCTGCCATACGTTTGTTGGGCGTTACTTTATCAAATTTCCAGGAGCTTCAACCCAGGGAAAAGCGGAATGACCACCCCGATCAATTGGAGCTATTTTAGTTAATTCAGTTATTGTAACTTTTATAACAATTTTAGCCAACACAACTAAATTGTTACAATTTCTTGCATTTGATATTCCTATTATCTATTTTCAACGCCAAATAACCTGATTGGAGAAACTTTTACTTGAAAAAAATCGTCGCTATAGTATTGCTTGGTGCCCATCTGATGATGCTGGGCGGCTATACTTTATTATTCGACTATTTCATCAAGCGGTCTGATACAGAGATTATTAAGCAGATGTACGAGAGCAAACCCGGCTCTGCAAAACTGATCGAATTGAAAATCCCGGTAAATATGCCGACCATCCAGGACTGGACGGAATATGCCCATGTAACCGGTCAGCTGCAGCTCAAAGAAGGATACTACAACTATGGGGGGTTAAAAATGACCAGG
>JAICXZ010000385.1 GCA_025934475.1 Mucilaginibacter sp.
GTATTTCCAGGAATTGGAGAATAATGACGATACTGAAGTTGTGCCTAAAATAATCAGCATCAAACCAAAGCTGCTTATCCGATCCTCTACCAAAAAGAATTAGGAACACGGCTGCTCCTTACCTATCTTACCGCGTCGCGCCGAATGTCTGCGGCTTTATTATACTTGCCAATGTATTCAAGCGGCGATATGCCGGTTACCTTTCTGAATACCTCACGGAAAGCTTTCACGTCCGAGTAGCCTACTTCGTACATCACCTCGTTGATCGTTTTCCGGGTAGTTTCAAAGGCCCTTTTGGCCGATTCTATTTTAACCCGCTGCAAATATTCGAGCGGCGTATTGCCTGTTGCTTTGATAAACCTCCGATCGAAGTGCCTGCGGCCAATAGCAAATTTGGAAGATAAATGCTCGACGGATATTTTCTCCTGCAGGTTATTCTCGATATAGATCTGCGCCTCCCGCACAACATCATCCGTATGTTCCTTCTGCCCCTTGAATATCACAAAGGCCGACTGGCTTTGCCTGTCAATCTCCACCTGAAATAGCTTGGAACAATAAATCGCGGTTTGCCTGTCGTAATATTTCTCTATAAGGTATAGCACCAGATTAAGGAAGGAATAGCCGCCGCCATTGGTATAAATTCCTTTTTCATCAGTGATCAGCTTCTCAACCTGTATATGTACTTCGGGAAATGAATTCCGGAAAGTATCCGCAAGACTCCAATGTGTAGAGCATCTTTTGCCGTTGAGCACGCCCGCCGCGGCCAGCATAAAAGCACCGGTGCACATGCTGGCTATTTCGGCGCCCTCTTTATACTGTTGCCCTATCCAGTCGATCATTAGCTTATTCCCCTCTTCGGCTGTTTCATAACTGCGGGTGAGGGTGGATGGGATAACAATCAGATTAGTTTTAGTGATATCTGCAATATTAATATGCGGCGTGATTGTCACCAGGCCATTATGTACCCTGGATTCTTTAGCAACACCAGCCAGCTGCACTTTAAACAAATCGCTTTTGCCGTTTTCCCGCCAATACTTATTCGCGGTTTCAAACATTTCGCAGGTGCCAACTACGCATGCCACGCTGCTCAGGTCCATTTGACCACTGGGTACCAATATCGAAAGATGTTTCATCGGGATTTTTTTCTCAAATATAAGTATTTATCAAAGTCCAAATCAACCCATAACAAAGTCCATTTTACACCCCGCACGCGGAGGATAAAGACATTAATATTGCATTATCAAACTCTTAATCAAGACTAAAAAAAATACCGACATCATGGAAAATCAAAATTTAACCATCACAATCCCGGCCGGCAACGACGCAATGAAAGCATTCGATGCCATTAATAATGTGCGTGGGTGGTGGACAGAAAACGTGGAAGGAAACACCGAAAATTTAGGCGACGAGTTTATCGTTCGCTTTGGCGACGTGCATTATTCAAAACAAAAATTGGTCGAGGTTATCCCCGGCAAAAAAGTGGTTTGGCTGGTTACAGACAGCAGGCTCAACTTCGTGAAACAAAAAGACGAATGGACGGATACCAAAGTAAGCTTTGATATCGCTGATCGTGGCGGCAAAACGGAAATCACCTTCACTCATATGGGCTTGGTGCCGTCAATCGAATGCTACGATGGCTGCTCCGGCGCTTGGCAGCAATACATTGAAGACAGCCTGGCCAAATTGGTGATTGAAGGAAAAGGCGAGCCTACGCTTGCGAATTGATCCAACCTATTATATCGGCATCATGAAAAAATTGAAAAACAAAATCGCCGTAGTTTATGGTAATGGCGCCACCGGCAACGCTATAGCAAAGGGATTCGCCCGCGAAGGCGCCAAAATATTCCTGGCGGGTAGAACGCCCGAAAAACTTAAAGCCATTGCCGATAACATCTTATTCGCTGGCGGCCATGTCGAAATCGCGGAGGTAGACGCGCTGGATGAGCCGGCGGTGGAAAAACACATGAGCGGGATCATCGAAAAAACCGGGAAAATCGACATCTCTTTTAATACGATCGGCATTCCCCAAATGGGCGTCCAGGGCATCCCTTTAACCGATCTGTCACCGGAGACTTTTGCCCTTCCAATTAATACATATGCTGTAGGACATTTTATCACAGCCAAGGCAGCAGCAAAACGGATGATAAAACAAGGCAGTGGCGTTATCATGATACAGACGCCCAATGCAAGCCGAATAAGTCCGCCGTTTGTTGGTGGGATGGTACCGGCATGGGCAGCTATGGAGGCTTTATGCCGGTCTCTGTCTGTTGAATGCGGTCCTTATGGTGTGCGGACAATTTGTTTACAAACAACTGCATTGCCCGAGACACCGCTCATCGACGAAGTTTTCGCTATTCATGGTGATGTACATAAAAGCAGTTACGACCAATTTAAAGCTGTGATGGAAAGTATGACACATCGCAACCGCCTCACTACGATTGATGAACTGGTGAACTCGGCTGTGTTTGCGGCATCAGATGAGGGAAGCGCTCTAACAGGTACCAATCTTAACCTTACGGCGGGGATGATTGTCTACTAAGATCAACCCAAACTCAAAAGGTAGCATTTAACTGAAAAACATTAAAATTCAAAAGACATGAACAATCAAAAAATAGATATAACCGGCAAAGTTATATTAGTGACCGGCGCCAACCGCGGCATAGGGAATGCCCTGGTAGAGGAAGCATTGAAAAGAGGTGCAAAGCTTGTTTACGCGGGAGTACGCCGACCTTTTACGCATCCCGATCCGCGTGTAATGTCGTTAACATTGGACGTGACCAACCCTGAGCAGATCAGGCAGGCAGTTGAAAAAGTGGAGTCGCTGGATATCCTCATCAACAATGCAGGCGTGGCCTATTATGATGATCTGAGTGATCGCGCAGTAATTGAACAGCACCTGGCGGTTAATCTTTTCGGTACGCATGATATGATACAGGCATTTCTGCCGCTGTTGCTTCACTCGCGTGGCACAATAGTTAACAATCTTTCCATGTTGTCACTTGCGCCACTGCCACCTATTGCCTCTTACAGTATTTCAAAAGCTGCAGCGCTATCCATGACTCAATCCATGCGGGCTTACCTTGCTGTAAAAGGAGTAACCGTACAGGCGATCCTAACCGGCCCGGTAGATACCGATATGAACCGGGGGCTCGATATACCCAAGATACCAACAGAAGTAGCCGCGCAGAATATTTTCGATGGTATCGAATTAAAACAGGAAGAAATATTTCCGGATCCACTGTCGAAGTCCTTGGCCGAAGGCTGGTTCAACAGCTCGTCGAAGGCATTGGAGCGGCAGAATGCGGCTTCTGTGTCAGCTTAACCGACTGTTTATTAACCAATTATTTTAAGTATAGTACGTTTGGGGGCGCAGGTTGCGCCCTTCTTGTTAAAATAAGTACGTAGCCATTCCATTCGAATTAATCAAAGCTTAACAGTAATTTTGGTAATAAATAATAAACAATGTTCAGTTTAGCTAAACTAAAACACAGAAATAAAACTAATGAATAATGCAATAAAAATGGTGGTGTTTGACATGGCCGGCACTACGGTGGATGAGGATAATGTGGTATATAAAACCGTACAAAAGGCTATAAATGAAGCCGGGTTCGATCTTACGCTCGACCAGGTGCTTGCTCAGGGGGCAGGGAAAGAAAAACTACAGGCCATTAAAGATATCCTAAGCGCGTACACAACAAACACCGATGCGGATCTTGCGCAGAAAATTTATAAAAGCTTTATCGCCCAATTGGGTGACGCATACCGGACACTGAATATACTACCTCAGAAAAATGCGTCCGAATTATTCACCGCTTTGAAAGAGCGTAATATTTTGGTGGTGCTTGATACCGGATATGACAGGCAAACCGCTCAAACCATCATCGATAAATTGGAATGGGAAGAAAGCATTGATTTTGACCTATTCGTTACGGCATCAGAGGTGGAAAAGAATCGCCCTGATCCTGATATGATTCTTTTTGCAATGAAAAAGTTTGATATCGCCGACGGTAAAAACGTGGTTAAAGTCGGTGATTCCGCTATCGACATTGAAGAAGGTCAAAACGCAGGCTGCGGCTTGAGCATTGGTATCACCACCGGCGCACATACCCGCGAACAGTTACAAGCTGCCAATCCGGATTATATCATCGACAATCTCATCGAATTGATCCCCATCATTGACGGGCGGCAGTAATTTGTTTACTAACTTTGGGGTATGGAGAACGAAAAAGGCATCATCACCCTGGCAAGCCCATACCCGGTTAAAGAAACCATCGACAGGCTCGAAAACCTGCTCTGCACAAAGGGAGCAACAATTTTTGCGCGTATCGATCAACGGGCCGCAGCCCGACAGGCAGGATTAGAAATGCCGCCCACTGAATTATTGCTGTTTGGCAATCCAAAAGCGGGCACCGCACTAATGCTGGCTAAGCCGCTTTCAGGAATCGATCTGCCGCTCAAAGCTTTAGCGTGGCAGGA